>NZ_JADPET010000081.1 GCF_015667935.1 Clostridium sp. 1001270J_160509_D11
TTTTATTTAAATATTTAAAAATCAACATCAAATATTAAAATATGAAAGAAGGTATTTTAAATATGAAAAGAGGAACTTGGGCAGAAATCAATTTAAATAATATAAAACATAACTTCCACTCGCTAAAAAACACATTAGAACCTGATACAAGGGTTTGTTGTGTTGTAAAGGCAGATGCTTATGGCCATGGAGCTGTTGAAGTTGCAAAAATGTTACAACAAGAAAAAGTAGATTATTTTTCAGTAGCTAGGTTTGAAGAATCTATCGAACTTAGAAACAATAACATCCATACTCCTATTCTTTGTATGGGTTATATATCTGAATGTGATATAGAAGAAGCTATACATAGATATATTGGGATAACTGTGTATTCTTATGAAATGGCTAAAATGATAAACGAAAAGGCCGAAAAGTTAGGCAAAAAAGCTAGTATACATATAAAATTAGATACTGGTATGAGCAGACTTGGATTTGTAACAGATGAAAATAATATAGAAACTACTATAGAAGATATTTTAAAACTTAGTGAGATGAAAAACTTAAATTTAGACGGTATATACACTCATTTCGCTACTGCTGATGAAACTGACAAAAAAGAAACTTATTTACAATTAGAAAGATATAAAAAAGTTATATCTGCTTTAGATAAAGCTAATGTAAATATAATCTTTAAACATGTATCAAACACAGCTGCTATTATAGATTTAAAAGAACTAGGATTTAATATGGTACGTCTTGGTATAGGTTTATATGGATGCTATCCATCTGATGAAGTTTCTAAAAATACGAAGCTAAAACCTGCTATGGCACTTAAGACTATAATAACAAACATAAAAACAGTATCTCCTGGAACAAAAGTAAGCTATGGATATACTTATGAGTTTAAAGAAGAGTCTAAATTAGCTACACTTGCTATAGGATATGCTGATGGATTTGATAGAACACAAAATAACCCTAAAGTAATGATAAACGGCGTTTTATGTGATGTTGTCGGAAGAATATGCATGGATCAATGTATGGTTAAAATCCCAGAAAATTTATCTGTAAATATAGAAGACGAAGTTTTAATAATGGGAGATGAAGCTGGAGTTACACCAGAGGACTTAGCTTCTAGACGTGGAACTATTAATTATGAAGTATTATGCAGCGTTTCTAGAAGGGTTTCTAGAGATTATATCTTAGGTGATAATACTTATAGTAAATGTTATTTATAAAATATGAGTTATTAAATAAACAAATTAAAGTATATTAAATTTTAAAGGCAGTTAATGTATAATGTTAACTGCCTTTAAATATTTTTAAGATAAACCACAATCACAAACAAACCCTTCATCTCATTTTGACGGAGTTGAAGAATATGCACTAATAACATCTGGCAAGCTAACTTTACTTATGGATGGAAATGAATATAGCGCAAAAGAAGGCGAGGTAATACACTTTAAAGGCAATAAGCTTCATAGTTATATAAATAATACTGACTCTACTTCAAAAGCCTTTATTTTAATGTTCTATTAATTAAATAATAAACTAATTAATAGCCTAATATCAAATACATATACATCTATATAATATCTATATTTTGAAAGAAATATTAAAGGTCTATATATTAACTTAATAAATTAATATATAGACCTCTTATTTCGTAAATTTATATTTGAGCTTACAATATCTATTTACTTAATAACTCTTTTAAAGCTTCATATGAATGATCAATTATCTCTTCACAACTCACTTTATTTTGTTTAAGCTCTAGACAAATTTCAGAGTCGAAGTTCTCTCTTATATTCTTCATTAACTCTCTTGAATAAGCTCTAGCTACATTGATATCTTGGTTGCTTTCTCTCCCCTTTACATATCCAATTATCATTGCTGCAGCATTTACAGCACCACATAAACTTCCTACAGACATCCCAGTACCCATTGCACTCCCAAGTGCTATCGGTATATCTGTATTATGTTCCTCGTTATATGATTTTATTAATGCTTCAGCACAATTATATCCTTGACTATGATAAACTGATGGTTCTGTCATTTTACTCTCCTTTATATAATTATTATTATGCAAAATATATTATACACCTATAATTTATTTTGTCTATGACTTTATCACATTTCATAATTTTATTTACACAATATTTATATTTGAAGTAAACTATTTTCAATGATAGAATAATAGAAAATATAAATACATATATTTAATTCAAATTAAAACATTACTTATTGGAGGTAGTAAATTGAGTGATAAAAAAGAATTAAAAATAAGCAACAAATCAGATAAGCCGGATAATATCGTACTTAGAGACCATTTGCTAATCGAAAAGGCTATAAAATACGAAAAGAGACTGCCTTCTTTTATGAAAGATTACTTTGTATATTTAAAAGGTTCTGTTGCAGTTTCGACAAGAGCAGCTTATTTAGAAGATATTATATTCTTCTGCGACTATATAGTAAGTGAAAGCGGACTTACAGATAAAGATGATATAAAAGACTTGACTATAGAAGACTTTAAAAATATAAAATCAAGAGATATAAATTTATTCTTAGGCGATTTCTGCCCTAGATACTATAAAGAAAGAGAAGATCACACATTTGTATATGAAAACAACAATAGAGCTTTAGCTAGAAAAAAATCATCTCTCTCTACCCTATTTAAATTCTTATATAGAAATGAGCAGCTACCTACTAACATAACAGATGGATTTAATCCTATAAAGCTTCCTAAGCCCCAACCAGACGCTATAAAGAGACTTGACATTGATGAAGTTATGATAATGTTAGAAGCTGTTGAAAGCGGCGAGGGCTTAACAGATAAAGAAAAAGTATATTGGGAAAAGACAAAACTGCGTGACAAGGCTATACTCGCTTTATTTGTCACATATGGACTTAGATTAAACGAGCTTCGTGAGCTAAATATATCTTCGTTTAATTTTTCAAGGGGCGAATTTAAAATATATAGAAAACGTGGCAAAGAAGTTTTAATGCCGATAAATAAGACTTGTGAAACTGTAGTAATAGATTATATAAATTGTGAAAGACCAAAGTCAGACGATTTAGATGAAGAAGTTAAAGATGCGTTATTTTTATCATTACAGAAAAAACGACTTACATCGAGGGCAATAAGACAGCTTGTTAAGAAATATACTTCTATTTGTATGAATACATCTCGTGACAAGGGCTATTCCCCTCACAAGCTGAGAGCAACAGCCGCTACTTCTCTAATTCAATCTGGATTTTCTATATACGATGTAAAGGCGTTATTAGACCACGACAACGTGACAACGACCCAACTATACGCTGCACACAAGAAAAACATAAAACGCGATATAGTTAATAATTTTGAGTGGTTAGACGAAGAACCTCAAGATATTACTTTAGAAGATATTCAAGTTGATAATGATTTAGGACACATTGGAAATTCTCTAGATGATGAAGCTTATGATAAATCATATGACCAAGATAATAGCAATCAGGATAATAGCGATAAAGATAAATCCGAATAAATAATATATATCTATATATACGATATTATTTAGATCATCTGATGAGCAACTTATAGATAATACTTATAGATAATTTAGATTATAAAAATTGTTAAAAATCAGAACAAATGTTTGTATAAAAAAAAACATTATGGTACAATATAATAAAGTAAAGTCAAAGTATAGATAACTTTACAAATAAACAAGGAAATGAGTGATTTTAATGAGTTCAAGTGAATTATCTAACAAGCAACTCATGATTCTAGAGTTTATTAAGGAACAACTTCTAGCCAAAGGTTATCCGCCTTCAGTTAGAGAAATATGTCAAGCAGTAGGACTTAAGTCTACTTCTACAGTACATTCTCACTTAAATAAACTTGAAAAATTAGGATATATAAGACGTGACCCTACAAAACCTAGAGCTATAGAAATACTAGACGGTGGTAATGTATTTGCAAACAATAACAATACTGTAATGCAAGAGATGATCAATTTACCTCTAGTAGGTCAAGTAACCGCTGGAGAACCAATCCTTGCTCAACAAAACATCCAAGAATATATACCATTACCAGCACAACTTATCAAAGGTACTGACACATTCTTACTAAAAGTAAAAGGTGAAAGTATGATAAATGCCGGTATTTTAGATAACGACTATGTAGTAGTAGATAAAGGCGCTACAGCTTCTAACTCACAAATAGTAGTAGCTTTAGTAAATAAAGAATCTGCTACTGTAAAGAGATTTTTCAAAGAAGGCAACAACGTTAGACTTCAACCTGAAAATGACTTTATGGACCCTATCATTTTAAACGAAAGAGATGTTGAAATTGTTGGAACTGTTACAGGAGTATTTAGAGTATTTTAATGCGAAATAAGATAAAGCTTACTTAATATATTTAGTAGGCTTTATTTTTATTGTAAGGAAATTATACATTTTAGTTGGCGCAATGAACATAATGATTTTTAATTTAATAAAAATCTTTTATTTTTCATATAAATATTTCATTATAACTACTTTCCGTATATTAAAATCATACAACCTACTTATCATTCGTTAAAATATAAAAAATACCGCAGGTAAGAATTTTACCTCTTTAAAAATTATACGCACTATAACGAACAAAACCATTTAAGTTTCGTATTTAAAATAATCATAATTTAATATTAAAATAAATAAAAAAGACATATATCTTTAAATCTAGATACATGCCTTTTTAAAAAGCTTATTAATCTTATTATTAAGCTAAGCTTAAAGCTATTTTCATCATGTTAGTGAAAGCAGTTTGTCTTTCAGCTGATGTAGTTTCTTCTCCTCTTAATGGGCAGTCAGATATAGTTACTATACAAAGAGCGTTAACTCCTGCTCTAGCTGCATTCATGTAAAGAGCTGCTGCTTCCATTTCTACACAAAGAGCGCCCATTTTTTGCCATGATTTAAATCCTTCAAGTCCATTATCTCCGTAGAATACATCACTTGATACTATGTTTCCTACAGTTGTTTCTATATTTAATTCGCGACCTGCATTTACAGCTTTTTCTAATAATTCGAAACTTGCTGTAGGTGCATATGTACCTGGTAAGTTGTATTGAGATGAATAGTTTGAATCAGTAGAAGCTGACATACCTATTACTACGTCATGTAAGTTTAATTTATCGCTTATAGCTCCTGCAGAACCTATTCTTATAAGGTTTTTAACACCGTAGAAGTGTATTAACTCATAAGAGTATATTCCCATTGATGGCATACCCATTCCTGAACCTTGAACAGATACTCTTTTACCATTGTAGTATCCTGTATATCCGTACATACCTCTTACAGTGTTGTATTGAACAACATCTTCTAAGAAAGTTTCAGCTATAAATTTAGCTCTTAGTGGATCTCCTGGTAATAATACTGTTTCTGCTATGTCTCCAACTTTAGCTTCTAAATGCGGAGTTGGAACTGGTGATTTACTCATTTCGATTTCCTCCTAGAATGTAAATTACTTTAATATGTTCATAGTAGTTATTTTTATAACTTTACTACAATATTATATTATATATTATATCTTAAATTAGATGTATATATAATATACAAATAACACCTGTTAATTTTTTCTAGTTTCATTTAATCAGCTTTATTTATTGTATTTGTAGACTAAATAACTACATTATATACAAAAAAATATACCAAAAAGGTGATTTTTAGTATAACCATCATTTTCCAATCCACATAGCTGGTGTTTTATTAAGTATGTAAGTGAGTGTGTAAATATAGTCAGACTAAAATCAAGATTAAAAAAGAGTCGTAAAATATCATTTTACGACTCTTTTTTAATCTTGATTTTATCTTTTAATAGCGGCAACATAACTTTAAATATAGTTTTTTCTCCATCACTTTGAGCAGTTATAATCCCTCCATGAAGCGATACTATACTCTTTGTTATCGCAAGGCCTAGCCCTGAGCCACCGTCATTTTTATTTCTAGATTTATCTACTCTATAAAATTTATCAAATATATACGGAAGCTCAACTGCTGGTATTGGATTACCATAGCTTATTACATCCACTACTGCATAATCATTCTTTTTATATGCGTATATATCGAGAAATTCTCCTGTTCCGTATTTAATTCCGTTATTTATTAGATTTTGGAATGCTCTAACTAATTTATTTGGATCTGCAGAGATAATCAGTTTATCTTCTGAAAAGAAGCTTCTTTCTTTTATTTTTTCACTTTCAAATTGGTACCCAAATTGGAATATAATTTGATTTAATAATTCGACTAAGTCTATATCTATCTTATCTAATGTAATAGAGTTATTTTGGACTTTTGTAAGTTCAAACAAGTCGTTTATAAGTACTTCAAGTTCTTTAGACTTTTCATATGCTATATCTACATAATATCTAAGTTGAACTTCATCTCTATAATTATCTCCATTTATAAGTCCTAAATAGCCTTTTATAGAAGTTAGAGGCGTTCTTAAATCGTGTGATACATTAGTTATAAGGTCGGCTTTTGTCTGTTGTGCTTTTCTCTCTTGTATAGTTACATCTTTTAAAAGGCTTGAGATTATATTTATATTATCTCCTAATTTTTTTGTATCTCCTTTACAATCTATCTCTATAACCTTGTCCAAGTCTCCAGCTGCCATTTGGTTTGTAGCATTTACAATTTTGGCTAAACCGACATATGTCTTTCTCATAAATAAGTAGTATACTATTAATGTGCATATTGCGATTATAACGTAATTTAAATTGCGGTCTAATCCACTTTGCGCTTTAAAAAGCATAAAGAATTTTATTGCATCGATTAAAGTTCCACCATATTGACTATTATATCTGTAGTATATATCTAAAATTATCTTTAAAACTACAAAAGTAATAGATACACAAGTAAGGCTTAAAATAAAATAAGCTATAGGTAATATGGCGTAGTAAAGCGCCTTTTTATTTTTCAATTTTATAACCAACTCCCCATACTGTATGAATTATTTTTTCACCATTTAAACATTTATCAAGTTTATCTCTAAGTCTACTAATATGGACCATAACAGTATTATTTGATTGGAAGTATTTTTCTTTCCATACTTTTTCAAATATTTCTTCAGATGAGAATACTCTACCTTTGTTACTAGCCATTAGATATAGTATATCAAATTCTCTAGCTGTAAGAGATATCTCTTCCCCCGCTGCCACTACTCTATGTCTAGTTTTGTCTATTGTAAGCGAACCTACATTTATTAAATCCGATTCTTCAGAAGAGCTATTGTTGTTTAAGTAATAACTTCTTCTAAGAAGTGCTTTGACCCTTACTGTAAATTCTAATGGATTAAAAGGTTTTGTCATATAATCATCTGCACCTGTCATAAGACCTTGTATTTTGTCCATATCCTCAGATTTTGCACTTAACATTAATATAGGTATATTCTTTGTTTCTCTTATTTTTTTACATACTTCTATACCGTTAACTCTAGGCATCATTATATCTAAAACTAATAAATCTATTTCTTCTTTATCTATTATATCTAAAGCTTCTTGTCCATCTTGTGCTTTTATAACTTTATAGCCTTCATTTATAAGATATATCTCAAGTAAGTCTCTTATTTCCTTTTCATCATCCGCAACTAAAATTTTATTATTCAAATTATACCATCCTTCCTCCTCAATATATAATAACCCATATATTGAGTTAATATAATAAATATCTATAATATATTCTTACATAATTATAAATTATTTTTACAAAATATTAAATTACATTTTTGTCATTTCAAATATAAAGGGAATAAGTTCACTGTAATTAGATTATGTAAACCTATCCCCTTTATATTTACTAAACTATTTTATATTATATTGTAAGCTTATCTTAATCAATTAACTAATAAGTTATTAATAATTAAATAACAATATATCAATAACTTACTAATGATATAATTCTTCTAAAATATCTTTTGCAAAGTGATTTACTATTACTAAATCGTCTTTTATCTTGTTTTTATCGATTAACCCTGTAAATATATTTGAATTTCTGACTTCAAGTAACATAAAGCTATTTATCTTACATAAAGACAGTATATATGAATAATCATCGTCTATTATAAAGGCATTTTCAAAGTCGTAATCTTTTTTGATTATTTCAAAATCGTCTCCGTATGTCCCCTTTTCTGTATGCACTATTGGTAGATTTTTATGAAATTTGCTTATAGCATGTGATTTTTCATATCTGATTTTTAGCCTTTCGTCTTGTGATAAATCAAAATAATTCTCTCCAAATATTGAAGCCACTAAATTATTTAGATTTTTAAGTTTAAATTGTCTACCTTGTATTATTACTACTAATGGTTCCATATTATCCCCCCTAAATAAAACCAAATTGTATTTTATATATTTTTACCCAAAATTAAGCATATTTACACTTAATTACTTTTAAAATTATATATTGGTTTTATGATTTTTTTGATATCTACTGTGTCTGTTATATTGTTTATTATCTCTTCAATCGGTTTATACGCCTGTGGAGCTTCATCTAGTGTAGATACATTTACACAAGTTGTAAAAATATCTTTCATAGAAGCTTTATAATCATTCATATGGATTTTATTTTTAGCTTCTGCCCTCGAAAGTATTCTCCCTGCTCCATGTGGTGCAGAATAATTCCAATTTGGGTTGCCCTTGCCCTTTCCGATAATAACCCCATCTCTCATATTTATCGGAATAAGAACATCTTCTCCTTCATATGCAGAAATAGCACCTTTTCTAAGCATATACTTGTCTACTTCTATATAATTATGTATACTTTCAAATTTATTTAGACTTTCGTAATCAAGTCCTATAAATTCTACAATTTTCTCTGCCATAAGCTCTCTATTTTTAGATGCATATCTTTGAACTATGTCCATATCGTGAAGATAATCATCTAGGTCTTGTCCTTGTACATAACATAAGTCTTTTGGTATTTTGCTTTCTATTTTAAGAGATTCTTTTAACTTTTTAAGCTCTTTT
The DNA here is from genome assembly GCF_015667935.1 of Clostridium sp. 1001270J_160509_D11. Lineage (GTDB taxonomy): Bacteria > Bacillota > Clostridia > Peptostreptococcales > Peptostreptococcaceae > Intestinibacter. The sequence continues at coordinate 8,964 of NZ_JADPET010000081.1, forward strand.
TCAATTTTCTTTTTCTTGCCTGATTTTTTATAGCTTTCTATTATTTCTTTTGATTTTTCTTCATATTCACCATTATTATAATTTAAATTATTATATCCTACATCTTGGTAGTGTTTTGCTACTTGTAGCCCTATATTTCTGCTTCCAGAGTGGATAACCAAGTATTTATTGTTAAAATCATCTTTGTCTATTTCTATAAAGTGGTTACCGCCTCCAAGTGAGCCTAATGCTCTATTAAATTCCTCTGGTTTCTTTTTAATATTATTTATACAGCGTATTTTCAATATTTTGTCTATATAATCTACTACTGCTTTGTTATTTATATTAAATCCATGAGGTATGTTGTTTTTTATAAAATCATCTATTTTATCTAAGTTTAAGTCTATATCTCCAAGCTCAACACATAAAACTCCACATCCTATATCGACTCCAACTAAATTAGGTACGATTTTATCTTTTATAGTCATTGTTGTACCTATAACACATCCTGCTCCTTTGTGACAGTCTGGCATAACCCTAATATTTGAGTTTTTAACAAATTCTTGATCTAAAAGCTGTTTTATTTGAGATATTGTCTCTTTATCTATATTCTCTGTAAATACTTCAGCTTCATTAAAATCGCCTTTTATAATCATTAAAACACCCCTTTAATTTTTAAAAATTAAGTTATATATTAATATTATTATAACAAATTTAAATTTCATCTATTTAAACTTATTACAAATATTTAAGTTTTTTACAAGCATTAAATCCACCTATTATCTTAGTTTTACAGCCTTAAAATATATTTATTCATCCATTATGTAAGTAAAACTGTCAATTTTATTACGTATTTGTAATAAAACTGTAAGATTAGATATAAGGGTTGTATGATATACTTTATTAAAAGGTTGGTATTATATACTTTATTAAAATATTATTAAGGCGGTGACTTATGAATACTATAAATCCAAAAATTAGTGTTATTGTACCTGTTTACAATACAGCACAATACTTACCTCGCTGTCTAGATTCTATATTAAATCAGGACTTTAAAGCTTATGAGGTTATATGTGTAAACGACGGGTCTAGTGACAACTCAATTGAGATTTTAAGGGAATATGAAAATAAATCTTCAAAAATAAAAGTAATAAATCAAGCAAACAGCGGTGTTGCAACAACTCGTAATACTGCACTAAAGCACGCAAAAGGTGAATACCTAGCTTTTTTAGATAGTGATGACTTTGTAAGAGAAAACTACTTAAGCAGATTATATGACGCAGCTATAGATACTAGAAGCGATATAGTAATTTGCAATTTTTATAGATATTACGAACAAATAAATCTAGCTAAACCTGTGCTTTACAAGTTTAGAAGGGGTGTATTTGATAAACATGAAATATTAAAGGGATTAATTCCAGATAACTTAATTCATTCTTATTTATGGAATAAATTATGGAAAAGAGAAATATTTGAAAACTACAGCACATTTCCAAATATGAAATTTGAAGATTTTGCTGTTATGTCACAATTAATGTATAAAGCTGATAAAATAGCCGTTATAAACGACGCACTATATTACTACAGAATTAGAAAGACAAGCATAGTTAGAAGTATATCTCTACAAACACAAAATGATTATATGAAGGCTTATGCTCTTATTCGTCTATTTTTACAAGAATCTGGCGAATATAATAAATTTAAACGCCACTTTTTCTATTTATCGCTTAAAGTCTATATAGTTATGTTGGCTGTGATTTTAATGTTATTTAAAGAACATCCTTCACTAAAACTATTAGCTCAAAACATCTACTCTACAAAAGTGTTTATAAGAGCGTGTAGAGAAGATAACTTCTTAATGACACAAGAAGAGATATTAAATTACAATGTGCTTTCTTCAAGCGTTAAAGTACCAATACTTAATAGGAAGCTAAATACAAAAACTCCAAAGTAAATAAACTTTGGAGTTTTCTTATATTTTAAAATTTTATCGGTATTATATCGTCTTCGCTATATCTAGCTAGTATATATAAAAAGTCGGATAATCGATTTATATATTTTAGAAGCTCAGGATTTATTTCATCTTGTTTTGATAAAGTAGTTATCCTTCTTTCTGCCCTTCTACATATTGTTCTCGCTATATGTAAATTAGCTGAGCAAAGAGATGTTCCTGGTATTATAAATTCGTTTATTTTTTCTACTTTTGATGTATAATAATCTACTAAATTTTCTAATTCTTCTACATCTTCACTTGTTAAAATGGTTTTTAGTCTTTTATAATTTAAAGATGAAAGCTCTGCCCCCACATCAAATAATTTAGTTTGGATTTTTCTCAAAGCATCTCTATCTTCATTTTTTAAATAATGATAACAAAGACCTATATAAGAGTTTAATTCGTCTATTGTTCCATAAGCCTCTACTCTTATGCTGTCTTTTTCTATTCTGTTTCCTCCTATTAAGGAAGTTGTCCCTTTGTCCCCGCTTTTAGTGTATATTTTCATCTATTAACCCCTTTCTCAATTTATTAAGTATAAATCATATTTTAGATGTAGTTTATACTCTATATATATTTATTTATAAATGCGTCGACTTCCTTCCAATACTTTTCAGGATTTTCGTCTTCTGAGTGTGCGTGGCTCGCCCCATGTATAACTAATTTTTGCTTTTCGCTGCTACATGCTTCATAAAGCTCGTCTAGCATATAAAATGGTACAAACTTATCATCATCTCCATGTATAAACATAATAGGAACTTTAGCTTCTTTTACTGCCTCTATTGGAGATGCGTCATTTAAGAAGTATCCTGATTTTATTTTTACCATTAAATTTGCTATATTTAATATTGGAAATGACGGCATATTAAATAATTTTTTTAATTGATATTTAAATTGTTCCAAAGCTGTCGTATATCCGCAGTCTTCTATTATTACTTTTACATTTTGAGGTAGATTATCTAGTGAAGATGCTATCATAACAGTTGCAGCTCCCATAGATACACCGTGTATTAATATTTCAGCTTCTTTGTCTTTTGAAATTATATATTCAAGCCACTTTATAAGATCTTTTGCATCGTGATATCCCATTCCTATATAATTTCCCTTGCTTTTTCCATGTCCTCTTAAATCCATAGCTAATACATTATATCCCTCGTTATAGTAGTGAAAAGCCTTTGTACTAAGGCTAAATGCATCTGCCATATATCCATGAACAGTCACTGCCCATTTATGTGTGTCTTTGTTTAGTACTTGGTAACCATGTAATTTAAGATCGTCAAATGAAGTTGCAAATACTTCTTCAAATTTAGATGATTTTTCAAGCCATTCTTCTTCTGGTGTTAGCTCGTGGTGACTTAGCCCATCATTGCTAAAAATCATTTTCTTTGATGAATTTGGATTTATAGCTAAGTTGTAAAAAAAGTTTCCGACAAAAATTGATGCAATTATTAATACAAGTAATAATGTTATAATTACTGCCAAACAAATTTTTAAAGTCATTGTATTCCCTATCCTTTCAATTAATTCACTTTGTCTATAGCTATTGACTTTGTCTTCTTAAAATTTTATATATTTGTGTAGACTCTGTCTTTTGCTTAGGTTTATATTGATTAAATATATTTAAATTTTATCCATATTCTTGATATTTTACAACTATAGATCGG
>NZ_JADPET010000082.1 GCF_015667935.1 Clostridium sp. 1001270J_160509_D11
ATGTAAAGTATATTATATATATATTATCAAAATATGTCATAATAAAACTTTTTAACAATATATTGAATTTTTTATTTAAATCAAGTATAAAGCTAAGCAACTCTAAGCTCTATATTTAATTTTTTGCTAGCGATTATTATACATTATAACAAAGAATGAATCAACATTATAAAAGAAGTATAATTTAACATATTAAAAATTATGAATTAAAAGTAGGAAGAAAGATACATTGACAATAATCCGATATCGGACTATAATATCTATTGTCCGATATCGGATTATTGAGGAGGGTTGATATGAAAAATAATTCATCAAAGAGGATGCTTGAATTTAATGAGGTTATGAAAGAAAATAATGATTTATACAGTAACCTTGCAAAAAAATTTAAAATGTCTGACTGTATGCTTTGGATACTTTATATACTAAGAGAAGAAAATAAAGTACTAACTCAAAGTGATATATGTAATATGATGTGTATTCCAAAACAAACTGTAAACTCATCTTTGAAAAAGATGGAAGCAGAAGGATACATAGAATTACTCAATATAAATGATAAAAGAAGTAAGCAAGTTAGCCTTACAGAAAAAGGATTAGACTTGGCTAATAATACAGTCGATATAATTATTTCAAAAGAAAATAATGCTTTATCTAAGATGGATGAAAAAGAGCAAGAATTATTAATAAACTTACTTAGAAAATTTAATGATCTATTGAAGGATAGCTTTTTAGAGATTTAATATAAAATGGAGGAATAAATATGACAATACAATTATCTGAACATTTTACTTATAAAAAAATATTTAGATTTGCACTTCCTTCTATTGTTATGATGGTCTTTACTTCGATTTATGGTGTTGTAGACGGTACATTTGTATCTAACTTTGTAGGGAAAACACCATTTGCCGCAGTTAACTTAGTTTGGCCATTTTTAATGATATTAGGTGCATTTGGATTTATGATAGGAACAGGTGGGAGTGCATTAGTTGCAAAGACACTTGGTGAAGATAAAAAAGAAGACGCCAATAGATATTTTACAATGCTTATAACATTAGTAATTATATTAGGACTACTTCTTACAATTTTGGGACTTATAGTTATACGACCACTTTCAAGTGCTCTTGGAGCAAGTGGACAAATGCTTGAAGATTGTGTAACATACGGAAGAACTCTTGTTATATTTAATACGGCATTTATGTTACAAAGTGTATTCCAAAGTCTTTTTATTACAGCGGAAAAACCAAGACTTGGTCTTATTATGACTGTTATAGCTGGGCTTACAAATATGGTTTTAGATGCATTATTTATAGCAGTATTTAAATGGGGCTTAGTTGGAGCAGCATTGGCAACTGGTTTAAGTCAATGTATAGGTGGAGTTTTACCACTAATTTATTTTATGAGTTCTAAAAATGATACAGCGCTTAAATTTGTAAAAACTAAATTAGAAGGAACAGTTCTTTTAAAAGCATGTGCAAATGGAGTATCTGAACTTATGACTACAGTATCTTCATCACTTGTAAGTATGCTTTACAACTTCCAACTTATGAGACTTGCTGGTCAAAATGGTATTGCAGCATATGGTGCAGTTATGTATGTTGAATTTGCATTTATTGCAGTATTTATAGGATATTCAATAGGAACAGCGCCTATAGTATCTTATCACTATGGTTCAGAAAATCATAATGAAGTTAAAAATATGCTTCAAAAAAGTTTTAAAATAATGAGCATTTTAGGAATTACTATGATGGTGCTTGCACAGATTTTAGCATCTCCCCTTGCAAAAGTATTTGTAGGATATGATAAGCAATTATTTGATATGACTGTGCACGGATTTAGATTATTCTCATTCTACTTTATACTAGCGGGAATAAACATCTATGCATCTTCATTTTTTACAGCGCTTAATAATGGAATGATTTCGGCTATAATATCATTCTCAAGAACATTGGGATTTGAAACACTTGCAGTAATAATTTTACCGATATTCTTACAACTTGATGGAGTATGGCTTGCGATTACTGTTGCTGAAATATGCGCATTTGTTATATCGATAAGTTTCTTAATTGCAAAAAAAGAAAAATATCACTATGCATAACATTATTTGACTTTTCAATAATAAAAAAATTTGAATTCACTTGAAAAGAAAAAAGATAATCAAAATACTGATATTGTAGATGATAAAGCTGACAACGATAGTGATTTATCAACAAATGAAGATTAAATATTAGTCGAGGAAGCAACTGATTTAAGTAAATGATTAGGGCTTTTATATATATGGCGTGTATTTCAAATTAGATTTACACGCTATTTTTTTGGATTTAATTAAAGAAGTTAAAATACTAGTTCATAATAAATACTTAAATATATATTAAACTGTATATTATGATAAAATATACAAAATTTAGGAGGATAATTATGATTACATTAATCACATGTTTGATAGGTGGTTTCGGAGCTGGAATTGGGACAGGTCTTGCTGGGCTTAGTGCAGCTGCAGTTATATCACCTATGTTAATTACTTTTTTAGGAATGCCAGCATACCAAGCAGTTGGAATTGCACTAGCATCAGATGTACTAGCAAGTGCCGTATCAGCTTATACTTATGGTAAAAATAAAAACCTAGATATAAAAAATGGAATGATAATGATGATAACAGTTTTGATATTTACCATGGTAGGAAGCTATATATCTAGTTTAGTCCCAAATAAAATGATGGGTAACTTTTCTGTATATATGACATTTTTAGTTGGACTTAAATTTATAATAAAACCAGTTATGACAACAAAAGACGATATGGAAGAAAAGTCAGTTAAAACAAAAATAATACAATCGATATTATGTGGAATAATGATCGGGTTTATATGTGGATTTGTAGGTGCTGGTGGAGGAATGATGCTTTTATTAATCCTTACAAGTGTATTAGGTTATGAGTTAAAAACAGCAGTTGGAACAAGTGTATTTATAATGACATTTACAGCACTTACAGGAGCTATGTCACACTTTGCAATAGGTGGAATGCCTGATTTTAAAATATTAATCCTTTGTATGTTATTTACATTTGTAGGTGCACAAGTATCTGCAAAATTTGCCAATAAATCTTCAGAAGAGGTTTTAAATAGAGTACTTGGAATCGTATTATGTTCAATTGGGGCACTTATGATTGTTATGAATATGATAGCTTAAAAATAGATATTCGATTATATAATTAAATATATAGGAAGTATTTTAATTATATATAGGGAAGATAAAATGGAAAATATTAAAGCAAACAGAACATTTACAGTCTTATTTAGAATTTGATGAAAATAACAAATTTAATAATATTAATTGTATCAAGTGTAAAACTTGTGTGAATAATTGCTCTAAAGGTACACTTGAGATTAAATAACTAGAAAAGTATTATTTAAAATATAAAAATAAATATTTAATATATAGCATGTATTTTTTAATAGTTTACATGCTATTTTTGTATATTATGAAAATAAAAGATAAAAACGTATGAATATTGATATAATTAAAGAAAAGGATAGTAAAAATTTAAAAAGAAAGGAAGGAAAAAATGGATATAAATAATTATATAAAGTTTATGGAAAATGATAAACCGCTAGATGATAAGGACATAATTCATAATTTATCTGTTGCTACAACACATATTATATATAGAAATGGACCAGTTGAAGATATGCATGCAGATGGAAAATTAACTGATTACGCTATGATGAACATAAATAAATTTATGGTAAATAGATTAGGTGGAATATTTTTGATTCTATTGGATAATAAAAAGGTCGATTTAATAAAAAAATGTGGGGAATATTATATAGAAAATTTTATAGATATAGTTATTGAATATTGTTTTATAGACGGTATTTTAAATACTAAAATTGATATAGAAAAACTTACAGATAAAGATATAGATATAATTGTTGAATTTATGAATCAAAAATTATATCCTATACTATTAATCATACTAGAAAGAAATATAAATGGTATAAAGGGTATATTATCAAATAGTTTTATTTATGGAAGATATTGGTATTATTGTAAACCAGATATAATTGATTTTGATTTATTTTTAGAGAAACTGGACTATTAATTATGAAAGTAATTTGTGATATAAATAAAAAAGGTACGAAAAAGTACCTTTCTTACCAGAACAAGCTTTAAGTGTAGAATAAGCAATCAAATCTTACACAATAATGGGCGCTTATGCTTCTTTTGAAGAAAAAACAAAAGGAAGCATAGAAGTTGGCAAAGTTTACGACTTTGTTGTACTTGGACAAAATCCATTTGAAGTAGAAAAAGATAAGTTAAAAGATATAGAAATATTAGCAACTTACTTAGATGGCAACTGTGTATTTAAATACATCTAAAACTAAAATTTTATTTTTTACTCTAACTAAATATATTTTACTGTATGTTTAATTTTTTTAGACAATTATTATCATTTGAATATATTTCATTAACACAATTATCCGCAAGCTTTTGATTACAGTTCTTTACAATTGAAACAAAATTTTGATCTAATGGTATATGTATATTTTTATTAATTACTTCCAAATTACTAAATTTAGGAACTACTATCAACTGAGTTGCCATTCTTGGAGAAATTGGATAATGAAACATCGTGATTTTATTCATTTCAGTTCCTCCAAGATTAATTATTGGTGTATCACCTGTAATAAAAGGAGTATCTGTTTTATTCTCAAAAAGTAATATACTCGTACTAAAATTATGAGTTATATTTAGTGCCATTTGTTCTGCAAAATATACTGCAACCATATTTACATAAAAGTTTGTATCTAATTCTTTTAATTCACTATTCTTTTTTTTCAATTCTTCAATATTAACACTTATATTATTATGAATCCTTGGTGAACGGAAATATTGCATACAAAAAAACCTATTAAACTCATACTTTAGATCATCCTCGTCAGAATTATCTTTAAAGAACTCTTCCATAATATTTAAAAGATCACTTTTTGATAAATTATCTTCTTGGTATAGTAGACTATATATCATGTTTTTATAAACTTTATCTAAAATATCCTGCTTTTTACTATTCTTATAGAAAGAAAAGTCCCCTTTAGATAATTTATCAAGAAATTTCCATTTGTTATCTATATCCTCATAAGAGCACATTATTTCTTTTTCAATAAAATCTCTTTGATTCGCAGCTTTAGAAAATAAGCTTGGATCAATTCCAAACTTAATAAGTTCCTTCCTCTGCATATATGATAAAAATTGATTTAGTATACTAACATCTTTATCTTGAAAGCCAGTCACATCATAATAGAATTTTTCAAACCCAATTTTCTCAAGTTTAGAAAACTCAATTAGGTTCTGACTACCTCTAAGTTTCTTTCGTTTAACATATAATTTACCTTTTAAACGATCACCATTGTCTGTCCATCTTGTAAGATAGTTTCTCCAAATATAATGCTGTCTTTTTGTTGTATCACTCATTATCTTCACCCCTAAATTATAAATATTCATTAAATAATTTTTCAATAAACAACAACTTTTATTAAATGTGTTGAACGATATAAGCACTCATGCTTATATCAGTGAAAGAAAATTATTTATTTCTATTCTTGTATATTTTTATTTATTTTAAGTGCTGATTTTTCTAAGATTATTAATGATATTCCTACAATATTTATCTAACATACAAGTATTTATTTTATCATTATTTAAAGACTTTCAAGAATTTTTCTCAACTCTAAACAATTATTGTATCTATCTTCCAGTTTATATGCTAAACATCTAATAATTAAATCAGTCTTATCTTCATCCAAATTATAATTTTTAATTAGATTTTTACGCATATCTCCACCAGAAGGTGCTCTTCCAGTCAATAAAAAATGCCAAATAGCACCAACAGAATAAATATCACTTCTACAATCTCTTAGTGTTGGATTTTCCATAAGTTGTGGATCAGTATATAGACCTCCTGCAATTTGTTCACCAGTTTTTGTTAATTTAGTATATCCTTCGCTTTCTGTAAAGGCACTAATTCCAAAATCAATTATTTTATATCCACAAGTCTCAGAATACATATAGTTACTTGGTTTTAAATCTCTATGAATAATGCCTTTATGATGTGCATATTCAAGTCCTTTGAGCAATTCAATAATTGGTAGTAAACTATTCTCGAATGTTAAGTTACCATGTTTTTTTAATAAACCATTCATATCACATCCTTCCACTAACTCCATCTTTATAAAAGGTTTTCCTTCTAAGCGTCCTACATCATATATTCTTACAATATTTGGATGACACAATGTAAAAAGCATTTTCGCCTCTCTAAAAAAACGTTTTTCACTATTGGCTTGATCTTTTTCTGATGAAAACAAAGGATCAAGTACTTTTATAGCAAAATCTAAGTCTAACAACTCATTATGATATTTATAAACCTGTCCAAATCCTCCATTACCCAAACGTTCTCCTATAGTATATTCATCATTACTAGATAATTCTACTTCTTTTGACTCCTCTACTACTAATATCAATTTATTAATTTCATCAGTAATAAATTTTCTTCTCCCTGCATAATTGCCATATAACCCTTGCATATATCTTCTAAATTCATTAGGTGTTCGCTGAACCTTTAGAAAAATTGGTATATGGGATTTAAGGTTATCTATTTCTAATATTTGTTCACGCATTTTTTTATACTCTTGTTCACTAAATGTGCCATTAGTAGCACAATCTAGTAATCCATTCTTAAATTCCTCTAATAAAATTATTATATTTTCTTTTAACATACAATTCTCCTTTTTAAATTAATACTAAAATATCTTCTTATATAGCTATGCTATTTTAATCTTTAATTAATGTTTATAGTCATTATTTACATATATATTGTACTCTTAAGATTACTTATTGTCTATTCACCTACCTCTATATAAAATTTATTTTAACAGGCTTTTCAAAATTTGATTGGTGGCAATTTGAAAAAATATAGGGAATCAATAATTTATTATAAAGAGATTTTATTATTAGGCTATGTTTTAGATAAATGTTGATATTTTTATATTTTAGCATAAAAAACAGGTGTACTATTAACTCTGATCTTTAGTTCGGATTTTATAACAATTGTATAATTATTTTTCATTATACTATATTTCTAGTTTCTTTATAATAATTTATATTATTTTTAATTTAAAATCATCTACTTGAATTTATGGCAATGTTTATATATCTATTAATTTTCAATAAAACTCACCCTTATTATTTGACAGTGATTACCAATATCAATATAATTAACTTAAAATCAAACTATAAAAGGGGAAGAAGATTCTATGCTTGAAAACTGTAATATACCTATATTAAACAAGGAAAAAATAAACCATTATGAAACAGAATATATGATAGACAAACTAGGTGGAGAGGGAAGAATGTACTGTATAGATGTATATAATGGAGTGCAAATAATATATAATAGATTTCATTGCTATGAAGCTCCAAAAACAGTAATAGACAATAATAGTACGAAATATATCGAGATAAATCACTGTTTGAGGGGAAAGTTTGAGTGTCTATATGATCAAGAATATTATGCATATCTTACAGAGGGTGATTTATCAATTAGCAGATGGTCATTAAACAAAAGTAATGAATTTTTCACTTTTGGATATTATGAAGGGTTAGAAGTTTTAATAGATACTGAAAAAGCGAAAAATAACGAGATATTCTCTGAATTTAATATAGATATAAACCTAATTTCAAAAAAACTTACTTTAAATAATGACATATATATAATGAGAGCCACTCAACAAATACAGCATATATTTATGGAAATGTATAGTGTTGATGATGATGTCAAAGTGGATTATTTAAAAATAAAAGTGCTAGAATTATTATTATTTTTATCACATAGTGATTTTGAAATGATACAAGATAAAAAAAGATATTATCCTAAAAATCAAATAGAAACTGTTAAATCCATCAAAAACTATCTTTCTCAAAATCTAAGTATAAAACCTGATTTTAATAGATTAGCCCAAGAATGCAATATAAATATCAATACTTTGAGAAAAATATTCAAAGAGATTTACGGTGTTCCAATATACACTTGGTTTAAACAATACAGAATAGAATATAGTATTGGGCTTTTGAAAAAAACAGATATACCTATTATAGAAATAGCCAATAAAATTGGGTATTCAAATCCCAGCAAATACTCAGCAGCTTTTTCTAAATATGTAAATATGACACCACAACAATATAGAAAATCGGATATCAAAATGGATTAATTATATTGTATTGGAGTAGAATTGCAAGGGGTAAAATAGTACACTGTTATTGCAAATGAAATTCAAGATTATTTAAGAAGGAGGTAATCGCATGGCAATATTAAAAAAACTATTTGCTTATGCAGGCAATCATAAGTACTTAACAATGTTATCACTATTTTTATCATTTATAAGTGCAATTTTATTATTAATGCCTTTTGTATGGATATGGAAGGTAATACAAGTCATACTAGATGTATATCCAAATTTTAGCTTGGCAAGTGACGCAGCTAGATATGGATGGTATGCATTTACTTTTGCTGTAGTAGGAATACTTGTATATGTTTTATCACTTATATGCTCACATTTAGCAGCTTTTAGAATAGCATCAAATATGAGAAAAGATGCTATTCATCACGTTATGAAACTTCCTATGGGATATTTATCAAAAGAAGGAAGTGGTAAAGTAAGAAAAATAATTGACGAATCAGCAGCATCAACAGAGACTTATTTAGCACATCAACTACCAGATATGGTTCAACTTGTAACGACATTAATTGCTGCAGTTGTTTGTTTATTTATATTTAACTGGAGATTTGGGATTGCATCTTTAATTCCTTTAGCTTTAGCATTTGTAAATATGTCAAAAATGCTTGGAAAAGATTTAGCACAATCAATGAAACAATATATGGATGCTCTAGAGGAAATGAGCAACGAAGCAGTTGAATATATAAGAGGGATACCAGTTGTAAAGACATTTCAACAAACAGTTTTCTCTTTTGAACGTTTTCATAAATCAATAAAAAATTATGAAAAATTTTCAGTAGGTTATACTAATAAATTACGTAGACCTATGACTGGATTTACAGCATTTGTAAATAGTATATTTATATTCTTAATAGGAAGTATGATGATTTTAGTTCTAAATGGATTTAATGTTTCTTCTTTACTTCCAGACTTTATGTTTTATGTAATATTTACACCAATACTTGCAGTTACAACTAATAAAATTATGTTTGCAAGTGAAAATACAATGTTGGCAGAAGATGCTCTAAATCGTATAGAAAGTATAACAAAGAAAGAAATAGTTAAGTATCCTCAAACATCACAAAAATTAAGTAATTACAATATTAAATTTAATAATGTTTCATTTACTTATCCAGATACTGATGTTGAAGTACTTCACAACATAAATTTAGATATTAAAAGTGGAACAACTGTCGCATTTGTCGGAAAAAGCGGTGGTGGTAAATCAACTTTAGTATCTTTAATACCTAGATTTTACGATGTTACAAAAGGCTCAATCGAAATAGGTGGAATAAATGTAAAAGATATGAATGAAAAAGATCTTATGGATAAAATATCATTCGTGTTCCAAGATAATAAATTATTAAAGAAAAGCTTGTATGAAAATATCAAAATGGGCTTTGATGTAGATAAAAAAGATGTTTTAGATGCACTTCACAAAGCACAATGCGACGATATTATATCTAAGTTTGATACAGGTCTTGATACTAAAATAGGTACAGAAGGTGTGTATTTATCAGGAGGAGAAACTCAAAGAATAACTTTAGCAAGAGCAATAGTTAAAAATGCACCTATCTTATTATTAGACGAAGCAACAGCATATGCAGATAGTGATAATGAATATTTAATGCAAAAAGCTATATTAGAATTATCTAAAAATAAAACTACAATAATGATAGCTCATCGTCTATCTACAATAGTAAATGTAGATTGTATCTATGTTGTCGATGATGGAAAAATAGTTGAAAGTGGTATACATAAAGAATTAGTAGATAAGAATGGATTATATGCTAAGATGTGGTCTGAATATCGTCAATCTATAGATTGGAAAGTGGGTGAATTTGTATGCTGCTAGAAAAAATACAAAAGAAATTTGCCTTAACTGAATTAGGGGCAAAGAATTTAATTAAAGCGTGTATATCTTGCACAATATCTTATATTATAATTGCAATGTCTATAGGGGTTTTATACTTTTTCACTTGTGATTTGCTAAAAATATTAGCAGATAAGTCATATGAATTTTCAGTAGGTGTTTATATTGTAGAATTTATAGTAGTATTTGTACTTATTTATATAGCTCACTATATCCAATATAATATGACATTTTTAAACACATATACAGAAAGTGCACGACTTAGAATAAATGTAGCAGAAAAACTTAGAAAATTCCCTATGTCATTTTTCTCAAAAAGGGATTTATCAGATTTAACAACTACAATTTTATCAGATGTCACTTATATGGAACAGGCACTATCACACTTTATTCCTGAATTTGTAGGTTCAATAGTTTCGACTGTTTTACTTTCAATAGGAATGTTTGCCTTTGATGTTAAAATGTCAATAGCTGCAGTTTGGTGTGTTCCTGTTGCGATTATTTTAATTTTATTGGCAAAGAGAAAATTAAGCGCTGTAGGTCATAAAGATAGAGATATACAGCTTATAAGAACAGAAAAAATACAAGAGGGATTAGAAACAGTTAGGGATTTAAAAGCTAGTAATTTTACGGAACAATATCTACAAGAAGTAGATGACGCTATTGATAATTGTGAAAAGAGTCAAATAAAAGCAGAACTTACAAATGCATTATTTGTAGTAAGCTCACAACTTGTGCTTAAACTTGGTATTGCTACAGTAGTTATTTTCGGAGTTAAATACTTAATGTCAGGGGAAATAACATTAGAAGTGTTTATGTTATTTTTAATAGTTGCATCTAGATTATACGATCCACTAAATGCAACATTACAAAATTTAGCTGCGATTATAAGTTGTGAATCAAGAGTAGATAGACTAAACAATATAAATGATTATAAACTTCAAACAGGAGGAGATACTTTTGAACCTGATAATTATGATATCGAGTTTGAAGATGTAAGTTTCTCATATCAACCTGGAAAACCAGTATTAGACAATGTTAGCTTTACTGCAAAACAAGATGAAATAACAGCATTAGTCGGAAATAGTGGCGGAGGAAAGACGACTTGTGCATCTTTAATAGCTAGATTTTATGATTTAGATAAAGGAAAAATAAAAATAGGTGGAGTAGATATTTCTACAGTTGACCCAGAAGTGCTTTTGTCTAAATTCTCAATAGTATTCCAAGATGTTGTATTATTTAACAATACAATCCTTGAAAATATAAGAATAGGTAAAAAAGATGCGACTGACGAAGAAGTTAAAAGAGCTGCAAAATTAGCATTTTGCGATGAATTTGTAGATAACTTACCAGATGGTTATGATACAGTTATCGGAGAAAATGGTTCAAAATTATCTGGAGGTCAAAGACAAAGAATTTCAATCGCAAGAGCAATATTAAAAGATGCTCCAATAATACTTTTAGATGAAGCTAGTGCATCTTTAGACGTTGAAAGTGAAACTTATGTACAAAGGGCTTTATCAAAATTAATTCAACACAAAACAGTAATAATGATAGCTCATAGAATGAGAACTATTGCAACTGCATCACATTTAGTTGTTTTAGAAAATGGTAAAGTATCAGAAGAAGGTACATCAGAAGAATTAATTAAAAATGATGGTCTTTATAAACATATGGTAGATTTACAAAATATGAGATATGCTTGGAAGATATAACTTTCCTAAAATTTATTTGTATTAAAAATAAAGAAAAAATTAACATAAATGTAACCAATTTAGAATTTTATTTATTTACAATTAAAGTAAGATAGGTAAATATTAAAAAATTTACCATCTTAATATAAAATAAGATAATTGGGGTGTTATTATGATTAAAGTCGTGGATCCTATAAAAAACAAAGTTTGTAGTAATAATATTGTAGAATTTCAAATACCAAAATCTAATAAAACAGCAGGCGCAGAAAAAATTTATGAAAGAGAAGGATATATTATCTTGAGGGTTAAGAGAGGCTATATAGTATATAATACTAAGAAAAACTTTAAAAATGGGCATACTCATATTCAAAGTTTTGATATGGCTAAGACAATAATTGATAATAACATAAGAAAGAAAAGACCTAAGACAAACAGCATTTATCTTATAGAAAGTCATATAAGAGTTACAAATGACAGTAAATATAAAAAGATGTTAGAAGAATTACTTGCATCTAAAGAAGATAGAACAAAAGACAATAAATATCACAATAGAAACATTTGTAGCTCATTTTAATTAATATAAAGGGGTAAGATTTAACTTACCTCTTTATTTTTTAGTTTATAAAAATTTTATAAAGTTTTATTTTTAAAGTTAAGTACAT
>NZ_JADPET010000083.1 GCF_015667935.1 Clostridium sp. 1001270J_160509_D11
TATTATTATAATAAAAAAAGTTAGAAAAAGGTATTAAAAATATAAAATATATTTTACAATACCTTTCGAATTTATAAATAATTATAACAATTAATTGTCAGGTAAGCTAGGAACATCTCCATATATATCTCTAAGCTCATCTTCAAAATTATACATATCGTGTATAGCCAAGTACATTGCTCTTCCCAAGATATTGGCTTGGTCGTAAGTTGATGTCCATGAGAAAATACCTGCTAGACAATTTTGAATAACATATTCAGCTTTTAGGAATATAGATAAATCGTTGTCAAATGACATTGCAAATGTATTATCTTTAACTAAATAAGGTACTAGTGCTTGATTGTCAAATTGATAAACATATCCATTTTTGTTTATATAGTTTTCTCTAAGTTCATCATAAGACTTAGTATTTGTAGCACCTAGTCTTCCGTAAAATGGCACGCCTAAATTGATTTTTCTAGATGGCATACCAGCATTTATAAGATTGTTGACCATAGAATTTACACTATAACCAGGAAGAGATAAATTTGAATCATATAAATTAGCTTGATGTTTTCGTCCATTCTCACCAGTTTCGCCTGCAGTAAAATCATAGCTCATAAGGTTGAAGTAGTTTATTAAAGGTGCTATTTTATCTATTTCAACACTTCTATTGATATATGCAGTTTCACCAGTACCAGCGACACTAATCCATTTGTCTTCTCCTAAAACATCTCTTAGGGCAGTTATAAGAAGTGTGAAATTTTCTCTATCTTCTGGTCTTGATTTTATACCAGATGCACCATTACCAGGATATTCCCAATCTATATCTATACCATCTAAGTCATAATCACTTACTAGTTGATTTACATTTCTAGCAAAATTATATCTTGATGTTGGAGTCAATGCTGCATCAGAAAAACCATCAGCACCCCATCCACCGATAGCTGCAATTATTTTTAAAGAAGGTTTAACTTCTTTAAGTGCTAACATCTCATTTAGATATCTTGGTGCAGGTACATATAAGTTACCATTATCATCTATTTCTACAAATGCATATATTGCAGCATCTAAATAAGTAGGATCTAAGTTTCTAGGATTTCCTAATACATATTCAAATACTATAGGATTTAGATTTGGACAATTTGAATTTATATATTCTGTATTTTGTCTATCGTCTTTTGAAGATTTTGTTTTTTTACTAGATGAAGATATACTGTTTTTAGTTTTAGGATAAATGTATTTAGGTTGATTTTTTTGATTTATATATTCTGGCATATCTTTTCTGCTTTCTTCATTTATAAAACACAAGTACCAATCTAAACATGAATATTTTTTATCACAGTTTTTTATAGTATTTTTTAGTTCTTTGTATGTCTTTGGTGGCTTAGCTATAACTGAATTTCCTGGCAACCAATTAGCAGGAGTTACAACATTATCACAATCAGATTTTTGAAGAGCATCTATAATTCTAAGAATTTCAAAAATATTTCGTCCAGTAGTCATAGGATAATACAAAATAGTTCTAAGTATTTGTTTGTCATCTATAATAAATACAGCTCTAACTGTAGAAGATGAACTCATAGGCTCTGAAATCATTCCGTATAATTTTGCAATTTGCATATTAGAATCATCTATAATAGGAAATGGTATTTCAATTCCTGTAAGTTGACATATATTATAAACCCATGCTAAATGAGATGCATTACTATCTACACTAAGTCCGATTAATTGTGTATTTCGATTTTTAAATTCATTATAATACTTTGCAAAGCATATAAACTCAGTAGTACATACTGGTGTAAAGTCCCCTGGATGAGAAAATAAAACTACCCATTTACCTGTATAATCAGATAAGTTTATTGGGCCAAATGTCGTATTAACTGTAAAATCAGGAGCTTTTGAACCCAAGTTAGGCAAACATGGCATAATATCACCCCTTTTAAATTTAATCTTTATATTTATATTATTAAAAATAAGTAGGATTGTTACTACTTGATATATATGAAAATATAAAGTGAATAAATTGGAATAGTTAACAAATTATAACGAATTTATGTCAAAATTCTTATATGAATTGATATTTATGTATTATTTTGCTAATATATATATTGAAGGAAAATATAATTTTGGGAGTGGATAATATGAAAAGTGTTTTCAAAAAACTTTTTAAAACTTTATTAACGTCTTTTTTAATATGTTTTTGTGCAATGATAATTTTAATGATAAGCAACAGGATAATGGGAGTATATCGTGTGGGAATCGCTTATATATTATTAGGTGGATTAGGATTTATAATGTTGACGGCAGGTATGATTTTAGTGAGATTTGATTATATTTTCAAAAAGGAAAAGCCAAAGCGAGTTGCTAGAAGAACTACCGAAAATCCTAAACAAAAAACTCAAACACACCCAAAAAACATACAAAGAAAAAGCCGCAGACGAGAAATATCTTAGATATAGTTTATAAAAATCAATTATGTGAATATAAAATACCATTAAATTTAAAATTTAATGGTATTTTTTTTTATTGAACTAACTAAATAATAATAGAATAAAACTAGGAGGTAGAAGATTTTATGTGTATAAATATATTTGAAGGCAACACAGTTGGATATAAAAATGTAATAAAATCTTCTTGTTCACAAGATTTCTCTATTTATAAAAAATATAAAGACTACCTTATATGCTCAGTAGCAGATGGACATAGTATGGATATGTTTAAGTATAGTCATATAGGTTCTAGACTGGCTTGTAAGGCCATTTTAGATATATCAGAAAAATATCTACAAATTGATAGTGATTTATTTATAAATAATTTTAAAAAAGGTATAATTCAAAAACAAATAAAGCTGAGATGGAGAAATCTAGTATATGAAGATTTTTACAGTAGAAACTATAGAGCATATAAATTAAATTATGGACTTTACGGGACTACATTGACATTTTTTATATTATTGAGAGATAAAATGATATTTTTTAATTTAGGAGATGGCAATATTTTAATACAGCAAGAAAATGGCTATAATTTTATATTTGAAAATAATAATTATAGAGTTGTAAATTCACTAGCACATGAAAATTGTGAAGATAAAATGCAGTATAAAATACTAAACAGATATAAAGACCTAAAGCTAGCTATATTTACAGATGGATTTATAAACTGCTTTAATACATATGAAGAAGTAAAATCGGAATTAGACTCTACGTTCGAGATGTTAAATAAAAATATATTTAGACGATATAATTTAGAAAATAAATATAAAGCTCATTTAGAAAAATTGAGCAGGTATGGCTCACATGATGATATAAGTGTTATATTTGTATTACAAAATAATGCGAAATTATAGTATTATAAAAATAGGTTAGAAGAATCTAAAATTTGTCTTCCAACCTATTTTTTGTGATATAAAGTAAAAAAGTGCAGAAATACATAATGTCCTAATGAAATAATATGGTATAATAAATTATAAAACTAAAAACAACAGGAAGGTAAAGATGGATGAATTTAAAAAAAGGTTTCGACACATTAAAAAATCAAATTGAATATTTAATTGATAATATCAAGTATAATAAAAAATATTTGGTTAGTCTATCTTTGTCATTGGTGGCTTTTTTAATACTTTTAGTAGTTCTTTTTTTTAGTAATGGAGATTTCAGTGTAAGTAAAGAAGTTAATACTCTAGTAGATAGCATATCTAGTAGAAGATATACAGAAGCATATCAATATTATGAAAATCTAGAAAAAGAATTTTCAGCATCTAAAATGAATAAGTTTAACAAGTCAGCATCAAATAAATTATCTTCATTAGTTGCAAATAGTGGAGATAAATACATAAGCGGTGAAATGTCTAGAGAACAGTATTTAGGACTTATAAACACGATAAATGCTTTAGATCATATAGAAATTGATGTAAATCAATTATTAGATATATCAAGCAGGGTAGAAGAAATGTACATTGATGAAAATATAAGCTATGAAAAGGCATCTTCTTATATGGAAGTGACAACTTCACTAAAAGGAATCTATCAAGATTTAGATGAATATAAAAATAATATAGAAACAATATGCCAATCTAGAAAAGTATATCAAGAAGGTAGTAAGTTTCAACAAATAAAAAAATATAAAGAAGCTATAGATAAATATGACAAAGTAGTAAAAGAAGATAAAAAATACTACAGCTTAGCACAAAATAAAAAACAAGAGTGTATAAAAGCTATGTATGATTATTATATATCTCAATCAAAAAATTCTTCAAAAAAGGGTAATTATGAAGAAGCATTAGTTTATTTAACTTATTTAAAACCATATTATCCAAATGATGAAAAAATAGAAGAATTAGAAGATGAATACAAAGAAAAAATATCTGTATATACTCTTACGTCTGATGATATTTTAAATTTAATAAGTAAAAGAAGTAAAATCGACTCTAGTGAATTGTCAGTTATATCATATCAACAGACAATAGACGGAACTCTTTACTATTATGCAGAAGTTGTAAGAGACAATAAAATATACAATGAAGTTTTGGTTGAACCAAAAGAGAAAAAAATATATTCATATAAATCAGAAAAAGTTGATTATGATTGTGAATATAGTGATGGATATTATAAAGTAGATGAAGATGGAAAGTACATATTTGCAATAACTTCTAAAGATGCTGCATCTATAGTGAGGGATAGATTGAGCTCTAAAAAAGAAGAATTTAATGATTTAGAAGTTAAATTTAAATCAGATATTGAAAAATATGTAAATAAAGAACAATTAAACAAGCTAGTTGAAAAAAATAATAATATTTACTATTATGTACTTGTTAAAAAAGGATGGTTTTCTTTAACAAAAGAAGTGTATTTAGTAAATATGTATAATAAAACAGTATACAAATGTGTCGACGATAAAATAAGCAAAATTTAGTTTTACGAGGAGTTATTTATGAGGAAAAAGATTATTTTAGGTGTTTTATGTTTTGTATTGGTAATCCTAGGAGTAGGACTTTTCTCTACAAAAAGTGATAAAATATCTAAAAATGTATATGTAAAAAATATTAATATTGGAAAATTAACAAAAGACGAAGCAAAAGAAAAATTAAGCAGTGAATATAAAATGGAGCCTTTTAACTTCAAATATAAAGATGATGAGTGGAAAATATCACCGGAAACAATAGATGTAAGTTATGATTTATCTAAAACAGTACAAAATGCATATGATGTTAATAGAAAGGGAAACATAATAGTAAATGTATTCAAATCATTAAAATCTATGCTCGGAGTAAAAACGCACATAAACATAGCGATTGACTTTAATGAAGATAAATTAGTAAAAGAATTAGAAAAAATATCAAAAGAAATAAATATAGAAGTTAAAAATGCAACACTAAAAATCACAGGTGGAGAAATTGAAGTAGTACAAGAAGAAAGTGGCCTAGAATTAGACATAGAAGCGAGCAAGACAAACTTCATAAAAAACCTTGAAAATACAAATTTTGACGAGGAATTAATAGTTGCAAAAATAGAACCAGAAGTAAATAGTGATGACCTAGAAGGTATAGATACATTACTTGCTAGTTATTCTACAGTAGCATCTCCAGGAGATGCTAACAGATCTGAAAACTTAAGACTAGCGACAGAAAGAACAAGTGATATCTTATTAATGCCTGGACAAGAGTTCTCTTACAACAACTATACTGGCGAAAGAACTAAAGAAAATGGATATAAAGATGCACATGTTATAAGTGGCGGTGAAGTCACATTTGGAACAGGAGGCGGTGTATGCCAAGTTTCATCAACTATATTTAACAGTGTTTTATACGCTGGATTAGATATAGTAACTAGAATAAATCACTCTATACCTTCGACTTATGTAGGTCTAGGAAGAGATGCTACAGTAAATGATTCGGGTATAGATTTTGTATTTAAAAATAATTATGAAAATCCTGTATTTATAAAAAATTACTATAACAATGGAAAAATAACATGTCAGATATTTGGTGTTGAAAGCGATAAAAAAGACATAGAAATATCTACAACAGTAAATGCGACTATAGAATACAGTACTATAAAACAAGTAGATACGAACTTAAGCGAAGGTGCTACAAAGGCTTTAGAAAGTGGAAGAAAGGGATACAGTGTTACTACTTATAGAATTTTTTATGATAAAGATGGCAACGAAATAAAAAAAGAGACAGTATGCCAATCATATTATCCAAGTAAAAATGCAGTAATTGCAGTTGGATCAAATAAATCAAATTCAAATAATAATAGTAACAATCAAAATCCATCAGAAAATAATCCTGGACAAGGCGAAAACAACAATAATGGAGAAAGTAGTGACAAAAATAACAGCGAAACTCCAACTCCAGGAGATACTACACCACCTGCTTCAGGAGAGGTCCAAACCCCACAAATCTAACTTAATAAAAATCACAAAAGTGATTTTAATGGTTTAAAGACCAATAAAAATAAATATAAATTATAGGGGGTGTTGATTTGAAACTTAATGATATAACCCAGTATATTCAAGAGATTTGCCAAAATATCTCTAAAGTACTAGATGTTGATGTTACTGTAGTATCGAAAGATTTATATAGAATAGCGGGAACAGGCATATTTAAAGATAAAATAGGCGACAAAATATCAGAAGAAGCTGTATATTCAAATGTTCTAAAAACAGGAAATTCATATATTATCAATAAAGAAATTGAAAATAGATGCAAAACTTGTTCTAGCAGAGAACACTGCAAAGAACTAGCAGATATATGTACACCTATTAAACTTGGAAGTGAAAATTTAGGAATTTTAGGTATAGCCGCATTTACAGAAGAACAAAAACAAAAGATACTATCAAAAGACAAAGAGCTTAGAGAATTTATATCTAGTATGTCTGATTTAATATCATTTAAATTAGATGAGATGTATAAAGAAGAAATCAAGACAGTAGAACAATTAGAAAAAGAAGAAATCGAAAAAGCAATAAAAAAATACGGCAGTAATACTCAAGAAATGAAAAAAGTTGCAGATGCATTGAATATAGGTATTGCAACTTTATACAGAAAAGTAAAAAAATACAACATAAAATAATCATTTAAAAATCCTTCATCTATTGCGATGAAGGATTTTTTTGACTATAATTTATAAATATGTTATCTTAGAATATATGGAATATTAGGAGGCGATTATCATTTTAGGAGAAAATATAATTTTAGATATTGAAAATATGCCTAGAAAAATAATGGACATTTCTTTAGTTGAAGAAAATAAAAGCGATTATACATTTTTTAAAATAGATGAAGATGAAGGCGAAGATAATGACACATTAAAGGCATTAAAACAAACATATGTTACTTCAAACTATAAAAATGAAACAATTTTAAACTTACAAAAAGAACTTAATACAAATTCTACGGAAATATCAAAAGAAATTAAATTAGAGTCTTATAATAAATACAACAACGCACTTGATTTAGCTATAAGACATTACATTACAAATGCAGTAGAATTTATAGAAGAGGCGCTTAAATTAAATCCAAAAGACCCAGATATATTAAATTTAAAAGGTCTTTTATGTTTATTAAAATGTGACTTCTCTAAAGCATTTGAGAGTTTTTACACAAGTCAATGTTATGGAAATAATGAATTATCTAGAAAATACGTTAACTTGTTGTCATCAAAAGAATTTAAAGTATTCTTAGAGAGATATAATCATTCAATTAGATTTATAAATGAAGAATTAAATGAAGAATCTATAGAGATATTTGACTCTTTAATATTAGAAGAGCCAGATCTTATAGAGCCATATGTTATATCTATACTACTTTACGATAGAGTAGGAGATGAAAAGAAAAAGATAGAATTATTAGAAGAACTTAGATGCATAGATAAAAACAACCCTATCTTTGAAAAATTTAATGAAGAAGGTGTAAATCTTGAAAGTAAGTCAGAAGAAAAAGAAGAGACAAAAGTAAATAAAGACGATAATAAAGAAAATAAACCTAAATCTAAAACAAAGAAAACAGATAAAAAACATATAGTATTATATACTGTAATTGCTATTTTAATAGTTTGTATGGGAGGAGCTTACTTACATAATCAAAAGAAAATAAATGATTTAAACGAACAGATAAGTTCTAAAGATACTGAAATACAAGAAAATAAAAAGGCATTATCTGAAACAGAAGAAATGCTAAGTCAAAAAGAGCAAGAAGCAAAAGATGCACAAGAATCAGAGCAAAAAGCTAAACAACAAGAAGAAGAAACTAAGCAAATAGCAAGAGGTGCAGAAGCGCTTTATTTTGATGCAACTAAGTATAAAGCATCAGGTGATTATAAAACTGCTATAAAATACTATGAGTATACATTAAAAGCAAAAGATACATCTTCTTATAATGCAGATTCAATATATAATATAGCACTTTCATATAAGAAAATGGGCGATACTGAAAATGCTATAAAATACTACAAAAAATATGTAAGCTCATATTCAGCATCTCAAGAATATTATGATGATGCGTATTATCAGCTTGCTACAATATATTATGAAAATGATAGATTACAAGAAGCAAAAGATGCTTTACGTACTTTAAAAGCTACAGACCCAAATAGTGCATATAATAGAAATGAAAAAGTATTAGCAATTTTAAAACAATAATAAAAAAGTGATATTGTAGATTTATTTACAATATCACTTTTTTAATTATAAGGAAATTATATTTATTTTGGTAATATATCGGGAAATATCTATATAAATAAAATAATATAAAAAAATTATCTTTTACAAATAATGAATGTATATAAAGACTCCCTGCATTAAATGCAAGTTAATATATTAAAAATTGCTTAAATTAGAAATTTTATAAGTAAAATACATGTGTTTAAGATATAAAAATGAAATAAAAAATAAAATAAAATCATATTAAGATTGAATAAAAACAGTGAAAGCAAAATTTCACAAATTGTATATAGAAAAAGAAAAATGACGCAAAAGTTGCACTTTACAGATTGAAAAAAGATATTATAATAATAGTTAAAGAAAAGCAAACAGGGCGATGCTTATAAAAGATATTGAGAAAGAAGGGAGAAATCAAAGTTAAGACAAAGGGGATGACTTTGATTGATAAATATTATGAGTAAGGTCAATAACATAGTAGAAAAAAATATTTTTGCAAGATATAGCATTATACTAGCAGGTATGATTATATCAAGTATAGGAATAAATGGATTTATAAGACCAGCACATCTTTTAAGTGGAGGTGTTACAGGACTTGCTACTATGATTAATTACATGACAAATATAAATGTAGGGTTACTTACATTTTTAATAAATATACCAATATTTATACTTGGATTTATATATTTAGACAAAGATTTTTGTATTACTAGTTTAATTAATATGGTATTATTTTCTCTTATATTAGGTGTAACACAAGATATAGGAACTTATATCAAAGTAGACGATATACTACTTCAAAGTGCATTTGGTGGAGTTTTATGTGGTATAGGTATAGGACTTACATTTAGAGCAAAATCATCACAAGGTGGGACAGATATTATAGGAGCTATTTTAAAAGTAAAAAGAAATGTAGAAGTTAAAAATACAGCTTTAGCTGCTAATATAGCAATAGTCTTATGTGGAAGTTTTTTATTTGGAATAAACTTAGCATTATACACATTAATAAGTATGTTCTTAAATGCACAAACAATGTCAGTAGTAAAAGATGCATTCTTTGAAGAAAAAGCAGTAATGGTATTTACAGAAAAATCTCAAGAAGTTGCACATGATATAATGCATGATTTAGTCAGAGGTGTTACATTCTTTGATGCAGAAGGTGGATATACACGTGAAAAGAAAAAAATAGTATATTGTGTAGCATTAGCAAAAGAAATACCAAAAATAAAAGAAATAGCACTTAAATACGATGAAAAAGCATTTATATCAGTAAATGATTTAAATGAAGTAAAAGGTAAAGGATTTAAAGAAAGATATCTATAAAATATAAAAAGAATATAAAAAAGTCTTCTAAAAAAAGGAGACTTTTTTTATTTGAAGGAAATTGATATTGATTAAAAGAAATCTTTATTGTTATAAAACTATTATGATTATATAATTATATTATAGAAATATGACTAATAGTTTTAATCTAAAGAAAGGGAGCATTTTATATGAGTGATACAAAAAATAATGTTTCAATATATAATGAGTATTTAAAATCTATAAATGATGTGAAGAGAAAAGTAAGAAATGCACAAAATATAAAGAGAAAAGCATTAAAAAAAGATATAAACGCAAGTGAAGAAGATATAAAATTAATAGAAAATAAAGCTCTTACAAATGAGAAAATAGGTTTTAATTGTAACGATATTAAAATTTATTGCTTTAGTAATGGAGATAAATATATAGGAAAAATAAAAGATGCACAGATGAATGGTATTGGAGTATATTCTTTTTTTACAGAAGATGAGAGAATACTTGAATATTCAGGGGAGTTTAAAGATAATATAAAAGAAGGTTGTGGTCAATATATATTCCCTAATGGAAATATATATACTGGACACTTTAAAGATGATGTAAGAGACGGTATAGGCCAGATACTTTATGCAAATGGAGATGAATATATCGGCAACTTTAAAAATGGCAAAAAAAATGGAAATGGCATTTTTAAGTGGAATGATGGATGTATGTATTATGGAGACTATAAAGATAATAAAATGGATGGCGATGGATCGTGTTATAATCCTTCTGGAATTTTGATTTATGAAGGAACTTGGAAATCAAATCAAATTCATGGATTTGGAACTTATATTTGGAGTGAAAATAAAAAATACATAGGCGAATTTAGAAATGGTAAAAAACATGGCTTTGGAAAATTCTATTTAGATGGCGAATTAGTATATGAAGGGACTTGGAAGTTTGATAAGCCATCTATATTTGGAAGAAGTTTAGAAGAAATATTCACAGTTAAATTTTAAAAAATAACTTATTTAAAAATATAATTTTAATAAAAATTATATTCAATAATGTAATTTAAAGTGAATTATAAAGTTATATTTAGGGTATGCTATCTATTAACAAAAGCATTTTTATAATAAATGTTTTAATACAATTTTATAGAACTTAAAATAAATCACCTTTTTAAGTATTAAAATGTTAAAACTATGAAAGGATAAAATTATGAACTATAAAAAGTATTTTAAAAAAGCTATTGCGATAGCACTTTTATTTTTTTTAGTAAACGCACCCTTAATATTAGCTTATAAAAACATAGATGATAAAGACAATATAATAAAAAATAATTCAAATAACAGCAAAGAAATTGCTCTTACATTTGACGATGGGCCACATCCAAAAGAAACAGCTAAAATTCTTGACATCTTAAAGAAATACAATGCAAAAGCTACATTCTTTGTTGTAGGAAAACACGTTAAATGGTATCCAGACTCTGTAATAAGGGCGAGTAAAGAAGGTCATGAAATAGGAAATCACACATTTACTCACCCGGATATAAGTACATTGTCAAATGAACAATTAAAAACCGAAATTAAAAATTGTGAAGATATAATAATTGAAAAGACAGGTAAAAAGCCAGTTTTATTTAGACCACCGTTTGGAAATTATAACGAGAGATGTCTAAAAGAATTATCTCAAGATTTAGGTTATACAGTTGTATTGTGGAGTGGAGTAGATGCAAAAGACTGGAGGAATCCTCCAGCATCTCAAATTGCAGATAAAATAATAAAAAATGTAAAACCAGGAGATATAATACTGTTGCATGACTATGGAACAGAAAATACAATTATAGCACTTGACACAATATTATCCACATTATCACAAAAAGGATATAAATTTGTTACGGTATCTGAACTTTTAGATAAAAATAATAGATAAATTTTAAAAATATGTAATTACTTTGAAAAAAGTTAATATTATATATTAAGAATATTTTTAGAAGGATTTGATTAAATGTATAATAAAATCTATGAAAAGAAAGAATATATAATTTTTCAAGTAAGGGGAGGTTATATAGCTTACAACACAAAGAAATGTTTTCAGGATGGTCATACACATTTAAGACATTTTGATGCAGCTAAAACGGCGATAGACCTAGTGATCAAAAAAAAGTCCCTAAAAGTACAGATGAATACTATCTAGTAAGTTTAATAAGATTGAGTGAAGACAATAATTATATCGAAAAAATATATGAATTAATGAATACTAGAAGAAACAAAGGTAAAAAAGATAAATATTACAATGTAACATGTAAATTAATAAAAAGGGGCTTATAGTCCCTTTTGTGGCGTTAAGACATTACAAAATAATAACTTTAGGTTTTGTAAAGAAATTTTATAAAAAATATACTACAATATATTATATGACAAACTTTTTTTTTGAAGATAAATGA
>NZ_JADPET010000084.1 GCF_015667935.1 Clostridium sp. 1001270J_160509_D11
AAAAAATAAATAATTTTTGTTAAACATATTAAGTGCGATTAGGAAAGAGCTATGTATATAATTTTGAATTACATTTAATTAAAAATTATAAATTGTATTATTTTAAGTAAATGATATAATAATAATCTAGTAACTTAATATGGAGAATTAAAAATAAATACATAAAATGAATGTAAAATAGGAGGAACAAATGGAAGATTTAATAAAATCTATAGATAAAATAGTAGAAGGACAAGTTTTTAAAATAGTTATAAGTAATAAGAAAAATAAGGAAGAAAAGTATAATAAAATAAATATAAATCTAAAAGAAAATAAAACGAAACAATATTATCAAGTTGAAAAATACACTGATAAACAGGTTTTTCATGAAAATATAGAAATCGAAGACTTAAACGACTATCTTTTAGATTATATGGAAAATAGCTACAAACAATTGACTGCTTGGAGTGAAAATAATACTTTTGATTTAAAGATATCTAAAAAGGGTAAAGTATTCTTAGGCAAGAAAAACGCCAACAATTCTAACTTAGTAAATAAAGATCACAACAAAAAGAAAAATTATATATTAGAAGAAGGTATGATAATAGAACCTTTAATAGATTTAGGTGTCTTTACAAAAGAAGGTAAAGTTGTTAAATCTAAATATGATAAATATAAACAAATAAATAGATTTGTAGAAATTATAGATGATGAAATAAAGAAAAACGACTATAAAGAACTTACTATATTAGATTTTGGCTGTGGTAAATCTTACTTAACATTTATACTTTACTATTATTTTGTTGAAATTAAAAAAATAAATGTTAAAATGATAGGTTTAGACTTAAAAGAAGATGTAATTAAAAAATGTAATGAAGTAGCTAAACGTTATAAATACGATAATTTACATTTTGAATTAGGCGATATAAACGGATACAAATATAACAATAAAGTGGACATGGTTATAACTTTACATGCATGTGATACAGCTACAGATTATGCACTTTACAATGCAATAAAATGGAATGCTAAAATGATATTCTCAGTACCATGTTGTCAACATGAATTAAATCATCAAATGAAACCAGAAAATTTAAATATACTTACTAGATATGGAATAGTTCAAGAAAGAGTAGCAGCATTAATGACAGATGCAGTTAGAGGAAATTTACTTGAGGCAGTAGGATATAAAACACAGCTTTTAGAGTTTATAGATATATCTCATTCGCCCAAAAATATCTTAATAAGAGCAAGTAAAGGAAATGTTTCAAAACAAAAAATAGAGAAATCTTTAGACGAAGTAAATAAATTGATGAATGAATTTAATTTTAATCCAACTTTATACAATTTATTAAAAAATGATGAACTTATATAGAACTGATAGTCAATTACTTAATATCTTATAAATTTGTAATAATTTAAGTGTTATAATAAATCAATATAGCGTAAAAACTAACTGAAATTAGATAAGTTTTAACGAAAAACTTATTGAAAGGGGGAACATAATGAAGTATTTAAAACTAATATTCAATAGAGTTTTTGTATTTGGTCTTATGATTTTAATACAGGTCGTATATATGTTGCTTATGTTAAATAAATTTAGCCACTATTCACAAGTGTGGAGCGTTATATGTATGATACTTAGTATATTAGTAGTTCTTTTTATAGTAAATAAAGAAGATAACCCAGCATACAAAATAGCATGGATTATTCCGATTTTATTGTTTCCTATCTTTGGAGGATTATTATATCTATTTTTAGGTAATAAAAAACCTACAAGAAAGATGAGAGGAAAATTAGAAAAAGAACACGATAGAAATCATTGTATAAGAGTTCAAGATAAAAAGGTAATAAAAGAAATTGAAGAACAAGATTTAAGAGTAGCTGGTCAAGTAAGGTATTTATCAAATCATATGGGATTTCCTATATATGAAAATACCAGTGCAGTTTACTATAAAAGTGGAGAAGAAAACTTTAAAGATATAGTAAAAGAATTAAAAGCTGCAAAACACTACATCTTCATGGAATACTTTATAATCGATGAAGGCGAAATGTGGAATACAATATTAGATATTTTAGAAGAAAAGGCAAAGGAAGGCTTAGATGTAAGATTAATTTACGATGATATGGGATGTGTATCTAACCTACCTTATAAATACGATAAAATACTAGAATCTAGAGGGATTAAATGTATGGCCTTTAATCCATTTATTCCGTTTATTTCTCTTGCTATGAATAACAGAGACCATAGAAAGATAATGGTTATCGATGGTCATACTGGATTTACAGGAGGAATAAATTTAGCAGATGAATATATAAACAAAAAAGAGAGATTTGGTTATTGGAAAGACACTGGAATAATGTTAAAAGGTGAAGGTGTTTGGAATTTAACTACAATGTTCTTATATATGTGGAATTCATTTAGACCTACTGATGACGATTATAATAAATTTAGACCACATGTTCATCTAAATCAATTAGTAAAACATGATGGATATATTCAGCCATATGGTGATTCACCATTAGATGAAGAAGTCGTAGGAGAAAATGTATATTTAAACCTTATAAATAATGCGAAAAAATACGTATATATATTTACTCCATACCTTATAATCGACAACGAGATGATGACGGCACTTTGCTTAGCATCTAAAAGAGGAATTGATGTTAAGATTGTGACACCTGGTATACCGGACAAAAAGACAGTATTTAAACTTACTAGATCTTATTATCATCAACTAATCGAAAATGGAGTAGAGATTTACGAATATACACCAGGATTTTTACATGCAAAAGTAGTAGTATCTGATGATGAAGTAGCGACTGTCGGTACTATAAACTTCGACTATAGAAGTTTATATCTTCATTTTGAATGTGGAGTATTTTTATATAAATCAAAATGTATTCAAGATATAAAAGAAGATGCATTAGAAACAATTGCAAAAAGTAGAAAAATAGAAAATACAAATGTATTTGCAAGTGGAAAAATAGATACTTTATTTAGAGCTGTTCTTAGAGTATTTGCACCATTATTATAAATATTATAAAAATTTTAATTACCATCACATTTATCTGTGGTGGTAATTTTTTTGTGATAATGCTATTATTTTCATATATCATAAATTTATTGTGGACAAATAGTAGGTGGATTTGTTGCATAAAAAACTCAAGGGGTGAAATATATGAATGAAAAATTAGTTCAAATATTAAAAGAAGCTAGACATGACCCAAAATTAAAGCAAAAATTAATTGATACTAAATCTGCTAAAGACCCAATGCAGGCATTTTGTGAAGTTGCGACAGAAGCTGGATATGAAATGACAGTTGGAGAGTTGTTTCAAATAGGAGAAGAGTATGCATCAAATTTATTAAAAAGTTGCAATGGGGGAGCTGTTTACCCAATTGACGATTGGGGAGATTGGTATGAAGATTTTTTTGCATCATTGAAATAAATTTAAGAATAAACCGCCTTGTTCAAGGTGGTTTATTTAGTTTATATATCTGATATAATAAATGTAAAATATAGGGGATGTAATTTAAAAATATTTAATATAAAGGGGTATATATTATGTATGGAAAAAATAAATACAGTATAGTACTAGCTAATCCAGCAAATAATATAACAGTTTTTGTCTTAGATAATATAAAGTCAAAAGACTATAAAAACGTTGCAAAAGATATATTGGAAAATACTGATTATAAAGCAGAACAAGTTGGATTTGTAAAACAACCTACAATAGGCGGAGATATAAAACTCGAGATGATGGGGGGAGAGTTTTGTGGAAATGCGTCTAGAAGTATAGGGATGATATTTGCAAGAAATAATAAAATAAAAAGGGGTAATGTTCTTGTTGAAATAAATAGCGACAAAATACTAAATGTATATGTTGATTTAGATAAAGAAACAGCAGAAATAGAGATGCCTATACCAAAGAATATAGAGAAAATATATGTAGACGAAATGGGCGAATTTCCTATAGTGATAATTGAAGGAATAAATCATATCATAGCAGAAAATATAGATGCGACAGAAGAAAATTTTTTAAAATTTAAAAATGCTGTCTATAATAATTATGATGTTGAGGCATTTGGGGTTATGTTTTTAGACAAATTAAAAAATTATATAACTCCAGTTGTATATGTAAAAGCTACAGAAACGACTTTTTTTGAAAGTAGTTGTGGAAGTGGGACATTGGCGACAGTAGCTTATTTAGAACAAAATTTACAAAATGGAAGTCGTAAATACAGTATAAATCAACCAGGTGGGATAATAGAATCTGAGATAAATAAAGAAAATGGAATTATAAAAAAGATAACAATAGGTGGAGTTGTAAAATTAAGTCAAGTAATAAATCTAGAACTATAGCCCAAATGACCATTAATGTATATAATAAAAATACTATGATATACTTAAAATAAATAGTAAATAAATTTAAGGAGGTTTACAATGGCTGGAATTTTAAATAGATTTAAAGATATAATGTCTTCAAATATTAATGCATTATTAGATAAGGTTGAAGACCCAAATAAAATGATAGATCAATACCTTAGAAATTTAGAAAGTGACTTAGGAAAAGTAAAAGCAGAAACAGCAGCAGTAATGGCTGAAGAAACTAGAGCAAAAAGAGAATTAAATGAATGTAATGAATCTATAGATAAAATGCAAAATTATGCACAAAAGGCTTTATTAGCAGGTAATGAAGCTGATGCAAGAACATTTTTAGAAAAGAAAGAAGAATTAAATACAAAATTGACTTCACTTCAACAAACTTATGATATAGCTAGAGAAAATGCGACAAAAATGAGAGAGATGCATGATAAACTAGTAAAAGATATAGCATCATTAAATGCAAAAAGAGATGAGTTAAAAGCCAAAATGGCAATAGCACAGACACAAGAAAAATTAAATAAATTGGGTTCAAGTGTAAATGGAGCTATGGGGAATATGTCTAAATTTGATGAGATGGAAGCTAAGATAAATAAAAAATTAGATACTGCAAATGCAATGGCAGAACTAAATTCATCTAAAAAAGAAGAAAATATAGACGATTTAATGGCTAAGTATGAAGAGCCAACAAGTAGCTCAAATTCAGCAATAGATGACGAGCTTGCTAAATTAAAAACTAAATTAGGATTAGATAAATAATAAAAGTTAATTAACTATACTGGAAAGGGAATATGATGGATACTGCAAAAACATATTATTGCCAAAACTGTGGGGCAGTTATGGAATTTGATGCATCTTCGCAAAATTTGAAATGCCCAAGTTGTGGCAATGAAGTTAAAATAGAACATGATGACAGTAAAATTGTAGAGCATAAACTAACTCGACATGCGATGGATTCAATAAAAGCAGAGGAAAAACAATCTACTAGTATGCAGTGTGAAGGATGTGGAGCCCTTGTAGAAGTTGATGCAACAAGTACAGCGACGACATGTCCTTATTGCGGTGCTAATTATGTTTTGGCAAAAAAACAACTGGATGCACTAATTCCAGATGGAGTTGTACCGTTTAGAATCAATAAATTACAGACGGGAGAGATATACCACAAGTGGATAAAAAGTAGGTGGCTTGCTCCAAATACATTAAAAACTCTATATCAATCAGATAAAGTTCAAGGTATATATATACCATTTTGGACATTTGATGCAGATGTAAAAGCACATTATCACGCTATGGGTGGAAAAAACTATGAAGTTACATACAAAGACGATAATGGAGAAACACATACAGAAATTAGAACGAGATGGTATCCTACTTCGGGTTATGTGCATAATTTTTTTGATGATGTACTTGTAAAAGCATCAGATAAATTAAAACCGAGCTTAGTAAACTCACTTGTATATAACACTCAAAATATATCTTCATTTTCTCCAGATTATATGTCTGGATATTGTTCAGAAATATATACAATAGATTTAGAAGATGCACATATACAAGCAAAGAAAAAAATGCAAAATGAAATGCGACATTTGTGTGAGAGAGATGTACTTAGAAAATTTGATAGAGTAAGTAGTTTGAATATGAGTTCAAACTATGATAGAGAAACGTATAAACATATTTTAGTACCGATATATTCATCTGCATATTACTATAAAGGAAAAGAATATCATATTTTAATAAATGGTCAATCTGGGGTAATATCAGGGGAATATCCAAAGAGTGTATTTAAAATATCTGCAATAGTTGTAGTAATAATTATTATATTAATAATAGCTTTATATTATGTAAATTCATAAAAATAGGAGGAACGATATGGGTTTTTTCAGCAATCAACTGTCAAACGTAGTAGAGTGGGAACAGTTTAGAGATGATATGATTTTTTGGAAATGGGATAATAAAGAAATCAAAAAAGGAAGTAAATTAATTATTAGACCAGGCCAAGATGCAATATTTATGTTTAATGGGAAAATAGAAGGTATATTCAAAGACGAAGGAAGTTTTGATATTGAATCACAAATAGTACCTTTTTTATCTACATTAAAAGGATTTAAATTTGGATTTAATAGTGGGATGAGAGCAGAAGTATTATTTGTAAATACTAAAGAATTAACTGTTAAATGGGGAACAAAAAATGCAATAAATATACCAGCTCCAAATCTACCAGGTGGTATGCCTATTAAATCATTTGGTACGTTTTGCTGTAAAGTAGAAGATTATGGACTGCTTATAGATAAAATAGCAGGGATTAAAAAACAATTTACAATAGATGACGTAAAAGAGCGTATAATGTCTATGTTAGATCAAACTCTTATGAGATGGATAGTAAGAGAAGGAAAAGATATATTCAATCTTCAAGCTAATGCTTATGAAATATCAAAAGGAATACAAAGTGATTTAGATATGGAAATGCAAAAGATAGGAATTGGAATAACTAATTTTGCAATATCTAGCGTATCTTATCCAAAAGAAATACAAGAAATGGCTACAAAAGCAGCATCACAAAGTATGGTAAACGATATGGATAAATACACTAAGATTGCAATGGCAGATTCAATTGGTAAAAACTCAGGAGGGCATGGCTCAAATATAGCAGCAGATATGGCTGGTATGCAAGTTGGAATGATGATGGGACAACAAATGGCTAATCAAATGGCGCAAAATCAACAACAAAACAATCAACAATTATATAATCAGCCACAACAGCCATCTCAACCACAACAAAATGCAAATCCTCAAGGAGGCAATGTAGCTAAATTCTGTCCAAACTGTGGAACTCCAAATAGTGCTGGGTCTAATTTCTGTCCAAATTGTGGAACAAAGTTAATATTATAAATTATATAACTTTGGACCGTATAAATAAAATAAATTAAGGGGCTGTCGCACTTTTTCTTAATGTGACATCCCCTTCTTTATAATAAAAAATCATATTTATCTTTCAGTAACATTGATAGCGCCTATAGCAGCAGGCAAACCAAAGCCCATTGTTCCAAGCCCACCAGATGTTATTAATTGTTTATTTTTATTCATTTCTAAAAATTGTGTAGTCCACATTTGATGTTGACCAACATCTGTTACAAATATTCCATCAGTAAACACTTTGTTTAGATTTTCAAATATAGATTGAGGAGAGATAAATCCTTCTACAGAACTTGGAGCAGTTACTGGATGTTTTTTGTCCCAAGTTTTTATCTCATCAACCCATTGTTTTGTATTAAGCTATATGTATTATTTTTGCATTTGGCGCAAATTCGGAAATCTTTCCTGTAACTCTATCGTTAAATCTTGTACCAATTGAAAATAATACATCACATTCATTGACAGCTCTATTAGCGGCATAACTACCATGCATACCTACATTACCTATGAAAAGTGGGTGAGAAGTAGGTATTGCACCCTTACCCATTATAGTTGTGATAACTGGTACATTTGTTATATCCACAAGCTTTTCTAATTCTTCATTAGCACGAGATATATTTACACCACCGCCAATTAAAAATAAAGGTTTTTTAGCGCCTTTTAGCATTTCTAATGCTTTTTTAATTTGACCAATATGAACACCAGTGCTCGGTTTGTAGCCTCTTATATCTACTGATTTTGGATATTCAGAAGGACCAAATTCACTTACGATATTACTAGGTAAATTAACTACAACAGGACCTGGTTTTCCTGTTCTTGCTATATAAAATGCCTCTTTTATAACTCTACCCAAATCTTCTCTTTTTCTAATTGTTGTAGAGTATTTACATATAGTTCTTGTAATTCCTACTATGTCAACTTCTTGGAATGCATCATTTCCTATTACTGAAGTTGCAACTTGTCCTGTAAAACATACTAGTGGTATTCCGTCATAATTTGCATCAGCTATGCCTGTAACTAGATTAGTTGCCCCTGGTCCGCTTGTAACTAAGCAAATGCCTACTTTTCCAGTTGAACGTGCATATCCCTCTGCAGCATGTATAAGACCTTGTTCGTGTCTCGGTAATATTAGCTCTATATCTTTTTCATGATATAATGCGTCAAAAATATCCTTATCATATCCTCCTGGATAAGCAAATATTTTATCAACGCCTTCTTCGATTAAAGAATTAATTATTAATTGTGATCCTGTAATTTCCATATTGCCCCCCTATGATTTAAATGTATTAAAAAATTATATTTAAAAAGCCCCAAGCTAATAAATTAGCTTAGGGCGAATTAGTTAATCCGTGTTACCACCTAAATTCAAAGAAATTTCTTTGCACTTACTCGATACAAAATATATCGTTTCATTTTAACGGTTGAAAACCGGTGAAGCCTACTTAAAAAGTTGTTCAGTTCACAGCTCAAAGGCTACTTCAATTTTAGACGCATGAAAGTTTACACTAGCCACTTTCTCTCTGTGTTTTATCTAAAATCTACTACTCATTATCACAGCTTTTTATATTGTTTTATGTATGTTATATAATATAGTACAATTATTTTACTATTTATTTACATAAAATGTCAATTAAGCTCTTGCCAAAAATTACAAGTATTCAAAAAACACAGAAAAATAACGTTTCATACATAATATTTATCTACTAATTGTTAAAATTTCTAAATATTATATAAATATATATTAAAAAGATATAAACAAAATATAAATATGTATTATAATAGAGGTTGAAATTATTTTTTTAGGTTTAAAATTTTAACAGGAGGAAATAAATGGAAATAGTTGTAATAGGATGTGGTAAGGTTGGTAAAACTTTAGTCGAACATCTAGCTATGGAAGGTCATAACGTCGTCGTTATAGATACGAATCAAAAAAATGTTGAGGAAATAGTAAACAGTTATGACGTTATGGGAATATGCGGAAATGGGGCTATTCATGATATCCAAATGGAAGCTGGTGTAAATAAGGCAGATCTATTTATATCGGTTACATCATCTGATGAAGTTAACTTAATTTCATGTTTAATTGCAAGAAAAATAGGAGCGAAGAATCTAATTGCAAGGGTTAGAAATCCTGATTATGCTTCACAAATATCATTTATGAGAGATGGATTAGGAATTAGTTTAATGATTAATCCAGAAAAAGCAGCAGCAGATGAAATTGCTCGTATATTAAGATTCCCATCTGCACTTAAAGTTGATACTTTTGCGAAAGGTCTTGTCGATTTGGCAGAAATAAAAGTAAGACCAGGTAGTAAATTAGTAGGAGTATCTTTAAGTGATTTAAATAGAAAATTTAAGACAAGCGTCTTAGTTTGTGCGCTTCAAAGACAACAAAATGTCTATATACCAGATGGTAGATTTTCTTTAGAAGAAGGAGATAAGATACACATAACAGCATCTCATAAAGATTTAGAAAAATTTATGATTTCAGCTGGTATTTATGAAAGAAAAATTAAATCTGCAATGATAATCGGTGGTAGTAGAATAGCATTTTACCTTGCTAAACAATTAGCCGAGATAGGTATAAAAGTAAAAATCATAGATAATGATGAAAAAATCTGTGAAAAATTAAGTGCACTTTTACCGAAAGCAGAAGTTGTATATGCAGATGGTACAGACCAAGATATTTTATTAGAAGAAGGAATTCAACATATGGATGCATGTGTATCTATGACTGGTATAGATGAAGAGAATGTAATAATATCTCTATATGCATCAAAATGTAACGTGCCAAAAGTAATTACTAAGGTAAATAGATTATCTATAATAAATATGTTGGAATCAATCGGTATAGAAAGTGTTATTTCTCCAAAAGATATAACAGCCAATCAAATTGTTAGATATGTTAGAGCAAAGGCTAATAAAGGCGATTGTGGAATAGAGACACTTTACAAAATCGTAGACAAAAAGGTCGAAGCTATAGAATTTATAGCAAATGAAGGAGTTAGTTTCTTAGGTGTACCGCTTAAAAACTTAAAAACAAAAGATAATCTACTTGTTGCAGGTATAATGAGAGGAAATAAACTTATTGTGCCAAGTGGTGATGATTTTATTCAAGCCGGAGATAGCGTAATAATAGTAACAACAAAATCTTTCTTAACTAGCCTTGAAGACATATTGGCATAGGAGGTTGTAGTTTATGAATAGAAAGATGATTTGTAGGATTTTAGGAAATATACTTATATTTGAAGCAATTATATTATTATTGCCTTTTTTAGTATCTATTATTTATAAAGAAAATGATACAGCAATTTATTTTGTTATAACTAGTATGATCTCATTAGCAATTGGATATATTTTATCCAATTTAAAAACTGATAATAAACATATATATGCTAAAGAAGGATTTATAATAGTAGCACTTAGTTGGATTATTGTTTCATTAATAGGTGCATTACCTTTTTATATAAGTGGTGAAATACCAAATTATGTTGATGCATTTTTTGAAACTGTTTCAGGATTTACAACAACAGGTTCGAGTATACTAAATAATATTGAAGGATTATCAAAAGGTATGCTATTTTGGAGATGTTTCACACACTGGATAGGTGGAATGGGAGTACTTGTATTTGTATTAGCATTTTTACCAAAGTCAGAAGGACAAAATATGTTCCTTATGAAAGCTGAGGTACCAGGTCCAGTAGTAGGTAAATTAGTTTCTAAAGTACAGATGACAGCTAGAATATTATACGGTATATATGCATTTTTAACATTATTAGAAGTTATATTCTTATTATTAGGACATATGCCTTTATTTGATAGTATAGTTCATGCATTTTCGACAGCAGGGACAGGTGGATATGCTATAAAAAATACGAGTATAGCTTATTACAATAGTTATTATATCGATATGGTAATAACAGTATTTATGCTGTTATTTGGTATAAACTTCAACTTATATTATCTATTAATATTAAAAAATATAAAACAAGCATTTAAAAGTGAAGAACTTAGATGGTATATATTAATAATAGTAGTATTTACAGGAATAATTACAATCAATACATTAGGTGTGTATGGAAGTGTAGCTCAATCATTTAGATACTCAATATTCCAAGTTGCATCTATAATAACTACTACTGGTTTTGCAACTACTGATTTTGGAATGTGGCCTATGTTATCACAAATTTTAATATTACTTCTAATGGTAGTTGGAGCTTGTGCAGGTTCTACAGGTGGAGGTATGAAGATATCTCGTATTATGATACTTATAAAATCTGCAAAGTCGAGCGTTAAAAAGATGGTCAGCCCAAGAAGTGTAAGTACAATAAATGTTGAAGGAAAACCAGTAGATAAGCAAGTACTTGACTTTGCTTACTCATACTTTGTTGTATATGCATTGATATTCTTTGCATCAGTATTATTATTATCATTTGAAAACTTAGATATAGTTACGACACTTACTGCACCACTTACTTGTCTAGGTAATGTTGGACCAGGATTTGGTGATTTGATAGGGCCTGTTGGAAACTTTGCATCACTATCTAATTTTTCTAAGATAGTGTTGAGTTTTGACATGTTAGCGGGACGTTTAGAATTATTCCCAATGATATTACTTTGCTATAGTATAAAAGATTTTATAAGCAACTCAATTAAAGAAACTGTAAAAAGATAATATAAATTTTAAAATGCTATTCTCTAAATTATAGATGATAAAACAGAGAATAGCAT
>NZ_JADPET010000085.1 GCF_015667935.1 Clostridium sp. 1001270J_160509_D11
GTTAAAAATTTAACTTTTACATACCCATGTTACATATATTTACAAAAAACTCTAAAACAATGAAGGAAAATAAAGCTTTTTAGTGAATTTATATATAATTAGATAAATATCAATTTTTATAGGGGTGATAAAATGAAAAATATTAAGTTTGAAAAAAATGGAAAAATATTCAACTTAAAAGCTATTGTTTGCGAGAATAAAGATTTAATAAAATATATGAAACGCGATTATCTTTTGAATTTATGTGCAGAGGGTTGTCCAAATTACAATACAAATTGGTCTTGCCCACCAAATAGTCCTCGATTTGATGAATATTCAGCGGACTATACTAATTCTCTATTAGTTCAAGTTACAAGTGAAGTTGAAGAAGGAGAAGAATTTATGGAAGCTTATATTCAAAATAGAAATACTTTAGAAGATTTGCTTTCTAAGATGCAAATCGATTTTGAATGTATTAAAACTGCGTGCGGATCTTGTAATTTATGTGAAAGATGTGCATTTTTAGATAATAAACATTGCTACCATCCAGAAAAGATGAGATATTCTATGGAAGCTATGGGCATGGACCTTCAAAAGATGTCCGAAGAAGTATTTAACCACAAATTAACTTGGAATAATAAAGATAATAAATCAAATATATGTACTTCTATAGGGTCTATTCTTTTTAATGGGACTTTTTTAGAAGATGATTTTTGCGATTTAGCTAGAAATTATAGATTTTAATAAAAATAATAAATATATAACAACATTTAATTTTTATGATATGTATCAAGTAATAGTTGTACTTAAATTGTGAAAAAGTAAAACTTTTATCAAAGATATTGTGCCTAAATAAATAAAAAAAGACTATAAGTCGTTGTAAAGGTTAGACCAACGGTCTATTCATTTTAACCTTTACATAAGATTTATAGTCTTTTATATTGATATTGGCACATATATCTTTATTTACCAAACCTATAATTATGCTTAAAATTGTAAAATATCTAGAATTAAAAAATATTATTGTAAATAATAAGCTAGATAAAAGTAATTTTAAAATTTACTTATATATCTTGGTTTTTCTTTATATTATTTGATATATGTTTTAATATATCTTCTTTACTTAATCCTGATAAATGAAGTTTATGACCTAATTTTATATATTCAGAGAATTGGACTCCAGGTTTTAGGCCAAGCTCTATTAAATCTTTGCCACTTACTTCTGGTTCTTTCATAAGCTCTTCATAATCTTTTAATGAAGCGCGAAGCGCCATTTCTATCTCGCTATAATCTTTATCAATTCCTCTTCCAA
The DNA here is from genome assembly GCF_015667935.1 of Clostridium sp. 1001270J_160509_D11. Classification (GTDB taxonomy): domain Bacteria; phylum Bacillota; class Clostridia; order Peptostreptococcales; family Peptostreptococcaceae; genus Intestinibacter. The sequence goes on from NZ_JADPET010000085.1 coordinate 1,292, forward strand.
GAGAATCAGCTTTTGCAAGTAATATTAAATCATTTGGATGTATTGCATCATCCCATAATTTCATCATTGATTTCTTTTTTGAAGTATTATACATTTGATTTGGTTTCATATGAAGCTTAACTAAATTTAATACTTCTTTTTTTAGACTTATTTTATTTGTAAGTCTATTTAAAAATTTATGTGCCAAATTAACACTTTCAACTTCATGACCATATGCAGTAAGCTTACCTTTTCTTAATTTTGTAGTAGAGATTTTTCCAAAATCGTGACATAGTGCAGCTAACATAAATGACAATTTATTTTCAGCTTCATCTTTTAATTTTGCCGCTTCATCTAAAACCATCATACTATGTGTAAATACATCGCCTTCTGGATGATGTATCTTTGATTGTTCTATTCCAATTAAGTCTTCTACTTCTTTAAACCAAAATGACAGTTGTTTCATCTCTTTTAAAGAAGTAAAAAATATTGATGGCTCTGTTGATTTTAACAATGCTTTTTTTAACTCTTCAAATACCCTTTCAAAGGCAAGAGATGACACATCCATACTTGAACAAAGTTTTATAGTTTCTTTATCAATTTCAAATTTAAATCTAGATGCAAATTGCGCAGCTCTAAATACTCTAAGAGGATCTTCACAAAATGAAATATCATTTATATGCTTTAGTTTTTTATTTTTTAAGTCTTCTATTCCACAAAATGGGTCTATAATCTCTCCAGTAAGTACATCTTTCATCATAGAGTTTATAGTAAAGTCTCTTCTTATTGCAGCTTGTTCATATCCTATAAACGGGTCTACATATATTTCAAAATCTCTATGACCTCTTCCATTAGATATTTCTTTTCTCGGCATAGCTATATCCATATCATATCCTTTTAAATTAAAAACACCAAAAGAAGCTCCAATTTTTTGGACATTTCCCAGAGATTCAAGTATATCTACTAAACAATCTACATCTATACCGTGTACTTCTATGTCTATATCTTTTGTTTCTATTTTTAATAGTTCGTCTCGTACATAACCTCCAACGAAAAACGTTCTACCGCCCTTTTCTGAAACTTTTTTTGCTATTTTTGTAGCCATATCCATATTTTTATTCACAATAAATATCACCTCTCTTTAATTATATTTTTACGATAATTTCAATTTATATATTATTGAATATATTTACTTATAAGTAAATATATATTATCAAAAGATAATTCACTTTAATTTGAGCAAACTTTTTCTTTATTATCATTAATATACTATTACTATTTTAAAATTTCAATTAAAACGTAACTTTTTATAAGTTTAACTTAAGAAAAAGCGCTACAAAAGTAAATTTGCAGCGCTTTTATATGTAAGTTTATTTTAATTTATAAAATATAAAGATATTATATATTATAAACTTTTTAATTAAATTTAAATCTTATATTAATTCTACTAACTAAAATTATATATCATACTATATTCTAGCTTAAGAATGCTTCTACAATAACTGCTTCAGCTTGTTCTTCGTCAAGGCCGAAGGTTTCTAATTTAAGCAATTGTTCATTATTTATTCTACCTATAGCAGCTTCATGGATTATAGCTGCATCTGTATGGTTTGCTTGTATCTCTGGAATAGAAGCTACTCTTGCATTATCCATTATTATAGAATCACATTGTATATGAGCTTTACACTTTTCATTTCCAACTGCTATTGGATGGAATGATTGTGTAGAATCGTTTTTGGCAACTGAACGAGATACTATCTGTAGTGTTGAGTTTTTACCATTTAAATTAGCAGTTATATTAGATGTAGCATGTTGGTTGTCATGCGTCATTAATTTTTCTGTAATCACAAGCTTAGAGTCTTTACCTACATTTGCTTCAGTTTCTCTAATAGTAGAAGTAACTCCTTTTATTTGAGTCATTTCCATTTCACAATATGATCCTTCTTCCATATGAACTATAGTTGTAGGATTTAGTATTCTATCTCCAGTACCTTCGCCTTCGCCATAGTGTTTTTCTATATATTTTACTTTAGCATTTTTTCCTATATAAAAAGTATGGATACCATCGTGTTCAGAAGTTGCATTTCCGCAGTTGTGTATACCACAACCAGCGACTATATCGACTTCGGCACCTTCTCCTATAAAGAAATCATTATATACTAAATCGTTTAGACCAGTTTCAGTTAATACAACAGGTATATGAACTTGTTCTCCCTTTGTATGAGGTTTTACAATTATATCTATACCAGGTTTATCTTCTTTTGTTTTTATTTCTATATTTTCTGTAGAGTGACGCATAACTCCTACGCCATCTTTTCTAAGGTTAAATGCTCCTTCAGGTTCCCCTGTAATATCGGCTATTGTCTTTAATAAATTTTCTAGCATACTATTTTTCATGTGTTAAAGCAACCTCCTTTATGGGACAACCACAATCAGTTGGTCCAGCTTGAATAAGTGGCATAATTTGTTCTTTAGGCCCTTTATTTTTAATTTTACCATTTGCAATTATCATAATTTCATCAGCCAAGTCTATTACTCTTTCTTGATGTGAAATTATAATAACAGTTTGTTCCTTGTTTTCTTTGAATTTTTGGAAGCTGTTAACAAGCATTGAAAAACTCCATAAATCTATTCCTGCTTCTGGCTCATCATATATAGCCAGTTTAGGATTTCTAGCCATTAGCGAAGCTATTTCTATTCTTTTTAATTCCCCACCAGATAAAGATGCATCGACATCTCTTTTTAAATACTCTTTAGAACAAAGACCTACGTTAGTAAGGTATTCGCAACAAGCGTCATTACTTAATTTATTTCCAGAAGCTAAATTAAGAAGCTTTTTAACTGTAACGCCTTTAAATCTTGGAGGTTGCTGAAATGCATAACCTATTCCGATTCTTGCACGTTCTGTTATACTAAGGTTTGTGACGTCTTGTCCATCAAATAATATTTGTCCAGATGTTGGTTTTTCTATTCCCATTATTATTTTAGCTAATGTTGATTTACCGCCGCCGTTAGGCCCTGTTATAATTAATATCTTACCTTTTTCAATTGTAAAGTTTATATTATCTAAAATAGTAATTTCACCTTTGCCATCTAAATTGTCTACTTTAAATGTAATATTTTTTAATTCAAGCATAACAAATTCCTTTCTATTTCTATATTTCAAATAAAATACTCAAAATTTAAGTATTTAAAATTATGAGCGCTTAAAGATAAGCACTCATAATTCTCCCCATATTTTTAAGTTTATACAATTATATCTATTTTTTCTACATGTTTTAATGATATTTTTAACTTTTTAAATTGAAATTTGCTTTTATTTTCCTGCAACAGATAGACCACTTGCTATTACTGTTGGGCTACCAACTGAGCTAAGTGGGAATTTTAAATCATCTCCGACTTCTTCTATATCTTTAAGAAGTTTAAAGAAGTTACCTGCTACAGTTATTTGATCTACTGGATATTCCTTTTTACCGTCTTTTATGTAGAATCCTTTTGCAGCTAATGAGAAATCACCTGTTATAGCGTTAGCTCCAGAGTGAAGCCCTGCAAAGTCAGTTATTAAAAGCCCTTCACCTATGTTTTCTAATATTTCATCAAAAGATAGATTTCCTTTTTCTATATAGAAATTGCTAGGAGAAACAGCTACAGAAGTTGCATAAGAAGACTTAAATCCATTACCAGTACTTTTTGTATTTGCTTTATTAGCCGTTTTTAAGTTGTGAAGTAATGTTGTAAGTTTTCCATTAGATACAATTTCTTTTTTAAATGTAGCTACACCTTCATCATCAAAAGGTGCTGAAGATAATCCATTATCTAAAAGAGGATTGTCTATTATTGTTACTTTTTCTGAAGCTATCATAGTATTTTCTTTATCTTTTAGTAAAGAAAGTCCTTTTTGAGTAGCATCTGCGCTAAATACTCCACAAAAAGCACTAAGTAGCGATACCATAGCTTCGTTATATAGAGCTATCTTGTAGTTTCCTGTTTTTATAACATTTGAGTTTATTTTTGATAATGCTTCATCAACGCCCATTTTAGCTATTTCTTTGGAATCTATTTGATTTATATTTGTTGCTATTTTGTATCCTGTTCCATCTTGCTTTTCGCCATCTATCTCTACTATAGGTATTATATATGCATAAAGTATATTTTCTTTATTTTTTAAGTTAAGTCCTTTTGTATTTGATATTTGGACTTCACCTTTAGAGTAGGTAATCTTACAACCTCCTATATTTACGACATTTGGATTGTAGTTTTTGCATTCTTCTTCCATTTTAAGACCTAAGTCGATTAAATCTTTTGGATCTATATTATCTAAATCTTCATAATAGCAAATTACTTTTTCGTATTTTTCATCGCCTTTATATATAAATTGAGTATCTTCATTTTCTATAAGTAAGGCTGCATTTTTAGCAGTAGTTATAAGCATATCTACTGAAGTTTCATCTAGTATTCTAGTATGAGAATACCCTATTTTACCGTTTATTATACCTCTAAATGATAAACCAAAACTTTTGTCTAGATTATAACTTTCTACTTCTTGTTGATAAATAGATATTTCTAAAGACTCTGAATTAGTCACATATATTTCACTATTTTCAAAACCAGCTTCTTTTGCTTTTTCAAATAATATTTCTTTAAATGTATTTAAATTCATAATAGTTACTCCCTTCCGCCAACAGTTATATTTTTAACTCTAATCATAGGCTGACCTACATTTACAGGTATACTTCCTGATTTAGAGCCACACATTCCTTCAGCTTGAGCAACATTGTCAGATACCATATCTATTTCCATTAAAACTTCACTACCTTTACCTATAAGTGAAGCTCCTCTAACTGGTTCTGTTATTTCACCATTTTTAACTAAATATCCTTCATTTACAGCGAAGTTAAATTCTCCTGTAACTGGATTTACAGAACCACCACCTAGTTTTTTAGCATATAGTCCATCATCTATTGATTTTATGATATCTTCTACTTTGTCATCACCAGGAGCTATATATGTATTAGTCATTCTTGAAGTCGGCTCATATTTATAACTTTCACGTCTAGAGTTTCCAGTTACTTCTGTATTCATTCTTCTAGCATTTAATTTATCAACCATATATGATTTTAAGATACCATTTTCTATAAGTACATTTCTTCTAGTAGGTGTCCCTTCGTCATCTATATTTGATGAGCCCCAGTGATTTTTCATAGTACCGTCATCTATTGCAGTTAATTTTGTAGATGCTATTTGTTCTTCTAATTTATCACAAAATACTGAGTTTCCTTTTGCAACTGCTGTTGCTTCTAATGCATGGCCGCAGGCCTCATGGAAGATTACACCTCCAAATCCATTGTCTATTGCCACTGTCATTTGGCCGGCAGGACAGTTTTTAGCATTTAACATTATATGGGCAGTCTTTGCTGCTTCTCTACCATGATATTCAGGATCCACTTCGTCTTTAAACATTTCAAATCCCATAAGTCTACCTGGATTTTGGCTACCTGTTTGGTTCTCATTTTCATTAGAAGCAATTGCATTTACCATAAGTCTAGTTCTAATTCTAGTGTCTTCAGTATATAATCCTTCCGTATTGGCAATTAATATATTTTGCTCTTTATCCATATATCCAACACTTACTTTTGATATATCAGTGTGGTAATTTTTTGCACTTTTATATGCACTTTTCATAACTTTTATTTTTTCTTTACAATCTACACTACTTGGATTTATTTTTATTGGGTGTAAATTTTTAAAAGTCATATGATTATTTAAGATAATCGATTTTCCTTCTTCTATTTTGCCTAATGCAAGTGCTGCTTTATAAGCAGTATCTAAAAGAGATGATAAGCTATTGTCATTTGTATAAGCATAAACACTTTTTAGCCCTTTGAATATTCTTATACCAATACCATAATCTCTTCCACCTAATATATTTTCTACTTTATCATCTAATACAGAAATACTATTAGTTATACTATCTTCTTCAAATATTTCTGCAAAATCAGCTCCTGTAATTAAACATTTTTCTAGTACTTTAGTCGCTATTTCTTTTGAAATCATATTTCCCCTCCTACCATGTAAATTTATTTTTATGTGCATACAATTTCACACAAAGTTTTAGTAGTTAATTAGTAATTATATTGTTTTAATAAAGAATCAATTGAAACTTTAGATAAGGTGTCTTTAATACAGCTCATAACTTTCTCAAAGGGTGTTACTAATAATTCTGGTAAATCCGATATGATCGGATTATTTATTTGTAAATCATCACTACAGAATATATTTTTTATATTTACTTCATCTGTTATTTTATAGACATCCCATAAAGTTATATCTTTTACATCTTTTTTTAATTTTATACTAGATGTAGAAGGAACTTTTATAAGAAAATCATTTCTACATAGAAGATTTAATATATTTTTTATAACTATAGGATTGCATTTTAATTCGTTAGATATATAGTCGCATGTTAACCCTTTTTCATCTCCATACACAGCGATAAATAATATCGTGTGTACTGATAGTTGAAAACGTCTACTAACTTTCATTTTTATCACCTCATGGTAATTTTAGCACACTTAATGTAGTTATTCAAATAACAAAAATGTTATCGTTTTCTAGGTTATTTGCATCAAAAAAGATACAAAAATAAAAGTTGCTTTTTGGATAAAAACGAATTACCCTATACCTATAGGGGTATATGTACCATATATATTTTTAAATATTTCATACCCCCAGGGGTATGAAGAGGAGGTTATTATGAGATTATTCAAATCAGAAACAACTAAAACTATTACTTTTATTGTTATTTCTTCAATATGTTTACTTTTAAGTTTAGTAAACAGTATAAATAACTATTTACATTTTAATTTATCATGGGTCGCTATATTACTTTGCGGTTTACCAATCATCAAAGAAGCTTGTATATCTTTATATAAAGAATTCGATATTAAAGCCGATGTATTAGTTTCTTTAGCACTTATCGCATCTGTTATCATAGGTGAAACTTTTGCAGCTGGAGAAATCGCAGTTATAATGACTATCGGTGCCCTTCTTGAAGATTTAACTGTTCAAAAGGCACAATCATCAATAGAGAGTTTAATAAAATTAACGCCCCAAAAAGCTAGAGTTATAAGAAATAAACAAGAAGTTATGATTGATGCAGATGATATTCAAATAGGCGATATAATAAGAGTTATTGCAGGTGAAATCATTCCAGCAGATGGTATTATTATAAAGGGCGAAGCCTCTATAGATGAATCTATAATGAATGGTGAATCTCTTCCTGTAGATAAAACTGTCGGAGACGATGTATTAAGCTGAACAATAAATCAATATTCTACTTTTGATATGAGAGCTAGCAAAACTTCGAGCGATAGCTCACTTAAGAGAATGATAAGATTAGTAAAAGAAGCTGATGCAGATAAAGCACCTATAGTTAGTTTGACAGATAGATGGGCAACTTGGATTGTAGTTATAGCCTTAGTCTCTTCTGTTGCTACTTATTTATTTACTCATGAAATACTTAGATCTGTAACTATATTAGTTGTATTTTGTCCTTGTGCTTTAGTTTTAGCTACTCCAACAGCTATTATGGCTGGAATAGGAAATGCCACTAAATACGGTATGCTTATAAAAGGTGGAGATATAATTGAAAGATTATCAAAAGTTAAAAATATAGCTTTTGATAAGACTGGAACATTGACTTATGGCAAATTATCAATAGTAGATTATAAAAGTTTTAGTTCTGAATATAGTGACGAAGAATTTATAAAAATATTAGCATCTGTAGAAGCTTATTCAGAACATCCACTTGGAAAGGCTATAACTTCATATTATAAAGAAAAAAACGACAATCAATTATTAGAAGTTGAAGATTTTACAGTACATCCCGGAAAAGGTATAACTGCAGTTTTAAATTCTAAAAATATATTAGTCGGTAATTTAAAAATAATGAAAGATAAAAATATAAATATTAATAATAAAGATATAATTAAAATATCACAAGACTTCTTTAAAAAAGGTTGTACAGTAATTTACTTATCAATAGAAAATAAATTAATAGGATATGTAGCATTATCTGATATTTTAAGACTAGAAAGCAAATCAATAATAAATTATATAAAATCACAAAATATAAATCCAATAATACTTACTGGAGATAATGAAGCTAGTGCATCAAATATAGCTAATAAAGTCTTTATAGATAATGTATATTCTAGTTTACTTCCAGAAGATAAGATGAAAATAATTAAAGAATTAGAAAGTAAAAATTCTCCTACTTGTATGATTGGCGATGGTGTAAATGATGCACTAGCTTTAAAATATTCAAGTGTTGGGATATCTATGGGTGCTATCGGCAGTGATATAGCTATAGAAGCTTCAGATATAGCTCTTGTAAGCGACGATATAAAAAATATACCATATTTACTTTATCTATCTAAAAAAACTATGAAGACTATAAAACTAAATGTAACATTTTCATTAGTATTAAACTTTGTAGCTATAATACTTGCTATGGCGGGAGTATTAAATCCAGTAGTCGGAGCACTTGTTCATAATTTAGGTTCAGTATTCGTTATAATAAATTCAGCTAAACTATTCAAGACTAAAAATAATATCGATTTGAATAATAAAACTATATACAAGTTTACAAATACTAATATAAAAGCTCTTGATATGTAGATTTGTATTTATTTCATATGCTATTTTGGAATTGCAGGTTAGTTGATTTTTCAAACAATTAGTATTATCATATAATAATAGCAATCTAATAATGGGAGGAATTAATATGCGCCAATGTATGGATATACCAAATATTCAACTTAGAATAAAAAAAATCCAAGGTCAACTCAATGCAATATCTAAAATGGTGGAAGAAGATGTTCCCTGTGAAGATATATTAATCCAAATAAACGCAGCAAAAAGCGCTATGCATAAAGTAGGAAAAGTGGTATTAGAAGGACATATACATCACTGTGTTAAAGACGGAATTGAACACGGAGATATAGAAAAAACAATAGAAGATTTTTCAAAAGCTATAGACTATTTTACTAGAATGGGGTAATTATATAAAGTACATAAAAAGCGATAAATATTTGATATATAATCAAGTTTTTATCGCTTTTTATAATTTAATTTCATATTTTATATGTTTATAAAGTTTATGTATATTTATAAAGTAAAAATATTCATTCTATTCCATTTTGTTATATTACAAAACCACCATTAGAGCTTATCACTTGTCCTGTAATAAAATCGCCTTGTTCTGCTAAAAATAGCGCGCATTTAGCTATATCTTCAGGCTGACCAATTCTCATAAGAGGAGTTTCGTATTTTAACATTTCCATAGTATCTTCACTTAAATCTTTTACCATATCTGTATTTATTACACCTGGTGCAATTGCATTTACATTTATATTTGAAGGCCCTAATTCTTTTGCAAGGGCTTTTGTAAGACCAATCATTCCAGCTTTTGAAGCAGAATAGTCTACTTCTGAAGATCCACCAACAAGCCCCCACATAGAAGATATGTTAATTATGTGACCACTACAATTTGGAAGCATGTATTGTAGTACTTTTTTTGTAACATAAAATACTGAATTTAAGTTTGTAGATATAACTTCATTCCACTGTTCATAAGATATATCTGTAAATAGACAAGGCTTACTTATACCAGCATTATTTATTAAAACATCGATATTTTCAAATTGACCTATAGTATAATTCACAAGTGCATTTGCTTCTTCTATCTTAGATACATCTGCCTTAAACATTCTAACACTTAGACCTTCTTGTGTTAACATATCATAAAGTTCTTTCGCCTTATCTTCTGATTTATTGTAATTTATAACTACATTATAGTTATTTCTAGCAAATAAGATCGCTATAGCTCGTCCTATACCTCTAGACGAACCTGTTATTAAAACTGTTTTTTTACTTTTCATATTTATACCTCATTATATTTTTTCTTTTTATGTGTTTTATTTTCCTTTTATTAAATCTACATTCATTTTTACAATTAGCGCAACCTAAGTTTAAGTTGGATATATCTAAAAATCTCTCAGGATGTTTTTTAAGTTGATACTCCCATAAAAATAGACTTATAATCGAAAGTACTATTAAAGAATATGTATATATATTTGGGATTAATATAAATGGTGTAAAGTACATAATATGATCCCAATTATAAATTCTACACACATTACAGCATTTATTTTTCATAAAGAATACCTGAAATGGACACCATATATTTACACAAATCATATCACACCAATAATAAAATAAAAATAGCATAATTACCCATGATTTGTTTAAATCTAATTTAAAATATATATAAAATAATATTGAGTTTAAACAAATCCACGCTAAAAGCACGTTAAATGCATTTTTATTGTTAATAACTGTTTGTATACTAACTGCATTTTTATCATAGTTGTTTTTTTCTTTGTAGTGCTTTAAAAATAATTTACCGTTGTAAGTTGTTTTATTTTTACATGGAATAATTACTTTCAAAACATCATTTATCAAATATAGCCAACATATATGATAAATTTTTATGCCAAATATAAGATTGTAATTTAATATATTATATAAGTCACCTTCAAATAATTTTCTTGTATCTCTAGTTACTCTAGCAACTGTTATTATATCGCAGTCGATTGGGACTGGCTT
>NZ_JADPET010000086.1 GCF_015667935.1 Clostridium sp. 1001270J_160509_D11
ATAGACTTTTAATACATATTTTGATAATATCTCTTGAATTATTATTTCAATTAATTAAAATAATAAACATATTATTTACAAAAAAGGAGAAAGTTTTATGAATTTACTTGGTCTAATAGTTGAATATAACCCATTTCATAATGGCCATCTATATCATTTAAATGAATCAAAAAAATTAACAAATGCTACACACACGATAGCCGTAATGAGCGGAAATTTTATGCAAAGAGGTACTCCTGCACTTTTGGATAAATTTACTAGAGCTGAAATAGCAGTCAAAAATGGAGTTGATTTAGTTGTGGAATTACCAACTTTATATTCATGCCAAAGCGCGGAAATTTTTTCCCATGGCGGAATAACTTTACTAAACTCACTAAATTGTGTAAATTCTGTTTGTTTTGGAAGTGAAATCGGAAATATAGATATATTATATATAATTGCCAAAATCTTAATAGATGAACCACCTACATTTAAAAATAAACTAAAAAGTTATTTAGGAGAGGGACTTCCATTCCCAAAAGCTAGAGCATCTGCTTTATTTGATTATATAAGCGAAAATAAATTATACGATACTTCAAAAGAAACTTTGCTAGAAATATTAAATTCACCTAATAATATTTTGGGAATCGAGTACATAAAAAGCATATTAAAATTAAATAGCAATATTAAACCATACACTATAAATAGAGTTAATTCTGGATACAATAGTTTAAATATAAATAACTCAATTTGTTCGGCTTCAGCTATTAGAAATGCCTTAAAAACAGATAGTTTGGAAACTATAAACTACACTATGCCAAAACCAACTTATGATTTAATAAACGATACTGTTAATTCCGGTGTAAACCTTGTATATAACGATGATTTTTATCAAATTCTTTCATCGATAATTTTAAGAGATAAAGATAATCTAACAGATTATTTTGAAGTTAATGAAGGTATAGAAAATAAAATTTATAATTCTATCTTTAAATGCCAAAATATTGAAGAATTGCAAAACGAAATAAAATCAAAAAGATATACTATGACAAAAATTTCTAGAACATTAAACAATATAATGTTAGGCATAAAAAGAGATGATATTCTAAAAACTAAAGATTTAAAAGAAATGCCTTATGTCAGAGTTTTAGCATTTAATGATAAAGGCTGTGAAATTCTAAAAGAGATAAAGAAAAACTCTGAAATAGAAGTTATTACAAAGTTTTCAAAAATAAAACATATAGATTCAGACATATTTAACACTTTAATAAACTACGATATTAAAGCTACTAATATGTATAGTTTAATATATAACAAGTCCTTATTAAAAGGGCCTATGGATTATATAACTTCACCAAAATATATAAAATAATATAAAATTCGCTTCGCTCATGGCGCCAACGAATCGAAGATTCCGTTGCTTAAAATTTGCTTCGCTCATGGCGCCAACGAATCGGAGATTCCGTTGCTTAAAATTTGCTTCGCTCATGGCGCCAACGAATCAAAGATTCCGTTGCTTAAAATTTGCTTCGCTCATGGCGCCAACGAATCAAAGATTCCGTTGCTTAAAATTTGCTTCGCTCATGGCGCCAACGAATCAAAGATTCCGTTGCTTAAAATTTGCTTCGCTCATGGCGCCAACGAATCAAAGATTCCGTTGCTTAAGTTAATAAGTTGGAAATTATAAATTATACACAAATCATATAATGTATAATTTCCTTAAAATAAAAAAATAACTCCCTTTAATTAGAATTTTTTACTTATATCTAATTTAAAGGGAGTTATTTTTATTTTAGTTTTATAATTTAATATATTTGATTTGATATAATTAACTATTATTTTTTAAATATATTATTTACCTATAAACATTTGTGTCCAGTAAATTGTACCATTAGCACCTTTGTATATACCTACACCTAGTTCAGTAAAGTTAGAGTTTAATATATTTGCTCTATGTCCTGAAGAATTCATCCAATCTGTCATAACTTCACTAGGAGTTCTTTGACCCATAGCTATATTTTCTCCTGCAGCTTTATAACTTATATTAAAAGTTTTCATCATGTCAAATGGAGAACCATAAGTTGGTGAAGTATGATCAAAATAATTTTTGTCATTCATATCTTTAGATTTTAATGTTGCTACTCTTGATAACTCTTTGTTTAAAGTAAGAGGTTTTAATCCTTGTGCTGCTCTTTCTTTATTAACTAAATTTAATACTTCTACTTGTTCTTTTGAAAAATCACTTGTATTTGTAGAGTTATTATTATTTTGATTATTATTTTCTATATTTCCACCTTGGTTATTGTTATTTTCTTGATTGTTGTTATTGTTGCCTTGGTTTTGGTCATTTCCACTTCCTGGCTTATTTTCAGTTTGTCCTTGATTTTGGTTGTTATTACCTGGTTTATTGTTTTCTATATTTCCATTTTGATTATTTCCGTTATTTTGTTGGTTGTTATTATTTTGGTTTCCATTTGTTGTATTATCATCTTTATCTGAAGATTCATCGTTATCTATACTAGGAAATTTATTAGTACAATTATTATGATTAAACCATTTTAAACTATCTAATATAGACATACCTGTAAAGTTAAAGTTTAATTTTTTACCATTTACACATATATAAACTTTTCCTGTTGATTGTATAGGATTTATATTTTTAACTGACATTGCGTTTGAAAATCCTACACTAGATGCAGTCATTAAAACTGTTGCTCCTACGATTGCCATTCTTTTTAATTTTTTATTCATATAAAACACCTCATTCTATTTATTTTATTTTCTAATTTTGTTACCATTTTGTAACCTTATATTTGTGATAGCCCCTTGTGCCTATTCATAGTACCATAGAAATTTATAATTTATTCATGTCAATTTATGTAAGTATAAATTTTATAAAATTTTTATGGCCTATATAAATTTTGATTTTTTTAATTTTATTTTTTATCGATTTACTTTAATCCCTTGAAAATAGCTAATCTAAATTAAAATTATTTCATTTTTTATCATTTAAATTTTTATAGATAAAGGCAAATTAATTCCTCTATGTTCCTTAATGCCTTACAATTTCTTAATCTACCTTAACTTGTTATAAATTGATATTTTAACCCAAATAACTAAATATATATAATTATTATAAATTAATAAGAGAGCCTACATCGTGCAGACTCTCTTACTTTCATAAGTTTTATTTGTAAATTTATTATTATTTTTAGTTTACTTTATATAATTTTCCTGGATTTAATATGTGTTTAGGGTCAAAAGCAGTTTTTATTCCTTTTAATAAATTTATATAAGTTTCATTTTTAGATTCTACAAAATATAAACTCTTTGCATAACCTATTCCATGTTCTCCAGAAACTTCACCATCTAATTCCCTAGCTTTTGCAAACATTAAATCAAATGCTTTACCAAGTCTTTCATGCCATGTTTTATCGTCTAAATCATCTTTATGTGGGTAAACGTGTAAGTTACCATCACCAGCATGGCCAAAGCTTTTTATTCTAAGACCTACTTCTGGTTGTATATCATGAGTAAATCTAACGAATTCTGCTACTTTATCTCTTGGAACAACAACGTCACATTCATCTATTTCACTACTAGCTTTGAATGCTTCTAAGAATGCTCCTCTTGCAGACCAAATTGATTCATTTCTTTCATCTGTATCTGCTATTAACACATCATATGCTCCACATTCTAAGCAAAGTTTAGCTACGTTTTCGTATTCTCTTTCTATTTCTTCTGTTGAGTTACCATCAAATTTTAATAATAAGTAAGCATTTGATGAGTTATCTGGGAATTTTTTACCTAAAAACTCTTCAGCACCTATTATAGCTTCTCTTTCCATAAATTCTATAGCAGTTGGTATAGATTTTGATTTTATTATTTTAGGCACAGTATCTATAGCAAGAGCTAAATCAGGGAAAGGTATTAATAAACTTATTGCTTTTTTAGGTAGTGGAAGTAATTTTAATATAGCTTTAGTTACTATAGCAAGTTGTCCTTCTGAACCTACTACTAAGTCTTTTATTGAATATCCAGAAGAGTTTTTAACTACTTTACCACCAACATTTATTACTTCTCCATTTGGAAGTACACATTCAAGACCTCTTACATAATCTCTTGTAACACCGTATTTTACAGCTCTCATACCACCTGCATTAGTATTTATATTACCACCTATAGCAGCACTTTTTTCACCTGGGTCTGGTGGGTAAAATAAATCATGATCTTCTACATATTGTGCTATTGTCATCAATAATACACCTGGTTCAACTGTCAATGTTAAGTTTTCTTCGTCTAATTCTAATATTTTATCCATTTTAGTAAGACATAGCATTATACCTCCATAAAGGGCAACAGACGCCCCAGAAAGCCCAGTACCTTGTCCTCTAGGTGTTACTGGTATATTATTTTCATAAGCATATTTCATTATCTTTGAAACTTGTTCTGTAGTATGAACAAATACTAATACTTCAGGATATTTTATTTCACCTGCTAATTCATCATGAGCATAGTCTTCGTTTATATCACTTCCTACTACTACGTCTTCTTTATCTAAAATAGTTAGTAAAAAATCTATATCATTTTGATCTATTTTTTTGTACATTTTAATTCCCCCCTATTCTGCCATTTGTGCTACTTTTTGTTTATTTTCATTTTTCATTGCTTTTATTTTTTCAGTAAGCTTAGGTATTATTTCATATATATCCCCTATAATACCTAAGTGTGCAACGTCAAATATAGGTGCTTTTTCATCTTGGTTTATAGCGATTATATAGTCAGAGCCTTTCATACCTGCTACAAATTGTACTGCTCCTGATACACCACAAGTTATTATTAATTTTGGTTTTACTGTTCTACCACTAAGACCTATTTGTTTCTTAGGGTCTACCCATCCACATTCTATAGTCGGTCTAGTTCCTGCGATTTGTGCTCCAAGTACATCTGCTAATTCATTTAGCATCTTTAAATCTTCTTCTTTTTTAAATGCTCTTGATGCTACAACTATTACTTCTGCTTCTTCTATCCCAACTACTTTATTTTTTATTTTAGTTTCAAGCACTTTTATATTAGAAGTTAATTTTTCTTTTTCTACTGAACATAAAGTAATTTTTCCTGTAGGTTCTTCTACTTTTTCTGGTATATTAAATATTTTATATCTAACTGTTGCAAATTGTGGTCTACTGTTTGGAGTGTTTATATGAGCCATTATATTACCGCCAAATGCTGGTCTTATTTGGTCTAAATCTGTATTTTCTTGTATATCAAGTATTGTGCAGTCTGCTGTAAGTCCTGTTCTAAAACGAGCTGCAAGTCTTGGTGCAAGTGATCTACCTAATGTAGTACCTCCAACTAACATTATAGAAGGTTTGTTGTTATTTATATAATCTTCTAATGCTGCACTGTAAGGTTCTATTCTAAATTTATCATATTCTTCAGAATCGTATACAAATACTTCATCTACTCCATAATCAAGTAATTGTCCGCATTTATCTTTTATATTATTTCCTACAAATACGCAGTTTACTGGATGGTTTATTTTTGCTGCAAGTTCGCGCGCTTTTCCTATTAATTCATAAGTGACTGGATGTATTTCTCCATCATTATGATCAACATAAACTGTTATACCTCTCCACTCATCTTTATTTATTAAAACTACTTCATCTTCTTCAAATATAAATGCCCCTTTTGGTCCTTTTTTGACACACATTTTACACATTTTACATGCCGCATTTATTTCTATTTTTCCGTCTACTTCTTCCATTGCATCAAATGGACATATTTGTAAGACTTCTTCTATATTATCTATTTTATCTTGATTGATTACTATCTTTGCCATTTTATATCCCCCTCAAACTAAAGTATTTTTAAATCTACTATTTTATTAAATAATGTTTCAGTAAGTTCTTCACAATCCCCACGAACTATATCTTTATCAGTATTTGGTTCTGGTGGGAAGATTCTTATTACTTGTGTTGCTGAACCATTAAGTCCATAGTGTTTTTCATCAGTATCATCCATATCTTTTAATGTTATCATCGGTATTTCATTATCTTTAGTTGCCATTTTTAATTTAAAAGATGGAAGTCTTGGTTGGAATATATCTTTTTCAACTGTTATTAAACATGGATAACTTATTTCACATACTTCTAAAGTTGTTGGAAGATCAGTTTCAACTACTATTGATTTTTCCCCTATCTCAATTATTTTAGTTACATTTGTAACATGTGGTATATTTAAAAATTCAGCTATTTCTGGTCCAACTTGAGCAGTATCACCGTCAGTTGTTTGTTTACCACATATTATTAAGTCTGGATTTCCTATTTTGTGTATACCTTGTGCCAAAGTATAAGCTGTTGCTAAAACGTCAGCACCACCAAATTTTCTATCACTTACTATAGCTCCATCATCAACACCCATTGAAAAACTTTCACTTATTACTTTTTTTGCTTGTGGTGGTCCCATTGTTATTGTTTTAAGAGTTGCATTGTTTTCTTTTTTTATTCTTAGTGCTGTTTCAAGAGCAAATAAATCATAAGGATTCATTTTTGAATCTACACCATCTCTTTTTAATACTCCTGTAACTGGATCTACTTCAACTTCTGATGTTCCAGGAACTTGTTTAACACATACTACTATTTCCATATTCTACCCCTCCATTTATTTAACTATTACAGAAACACCATCTGGTATTACGACTACTTTTGCATCATTGCCTTTTATTTCATATGCCATTTTTAATGCTTCATCGAAGTTATACGCGTGTTTCATATGCATATTTTTTATCATTTGTGGGTCACACATATCTGTAACCATGATTACTGTATATTTTTCTAGAATTCTCGCTAGTATTTGAAATTCCCACTGGTCAGGTACTGTCTCACCCTTATCTACGCTTCTTACTCTATTAAGTATTTCAGTTGGCGAAGATGCATTTGCAATATTATCATAAAAAGATTGACCTCCATGACCATCATTACAAGCGGCAATCATTATAATTACTCCACCTTCTTTACATGTAGCTTCTGCTGCTGTCATCCCCTTGACAGCTTGATATATATTTTGATCCAGTGGATATCCACCATTTGTACTTATTGCTATATCAGCAGGAGTTGCATCTATTTTTGATAATTCTGTTACAAAATCGCACCCTACTTTATGAGCTTCTTCAACATCACCTGCAAAAGATGCTATTACTTTTTTATCTTGATCTATAACAACATTTACTATAAATGCTAGATTTGCTTTTTTTGCTGCATATACCATATCTTTATGTATTGGATTATCTGTAAGTATTCCTGTTCTAGCATTTTTGCTGTCTATAAACTCACTACAGTGGTTATACATTATAGTCTTTGCTGATGCTATTCCAGGAAGTATGCTCTTTCTTCCTCCAGAAAATCCTGCAAAGAAATGTGGTTCTATAAATCCCTCTGCTATTAATAAATCAGCCTCAAATGCTACTTTATTTAGATAAAAATCTCCCCCAGATGGCAATACACCTGCTTTTACCATTTGTGAATCATCAGTTGATATATGCATCACTATTTCTTCGTTTTCAACTATTTCTTCACCCATTTTAAATATCAACTCTTCTTTTGTTGTAGGTCTGTGAAATCCATTAGCTATTAATATTTTTATTTTAGCTTCTTTATTTACACTTCTTATTCTTCTAAGAATTATAGGCATTGTAACTTTACTTGGAACAGGTCTAGTATGGTCACTTGTAATTATTACAATGTTCTTTTTTCCAATTGCTAATTCTTCTAATTTTTTAGAGCCAATTGGATTATCCATAGAATCTTCTACTAATTGAGATTCACTTTTTTCTGGCTTAAAGTCGTGTGCCTTTGATGTCAAAACTTTTAAAAGATTTTTATCTTCTATATTTAAATCCATGCCGTCTTTTGAATAAGGTACATGTATCTTTGCCATTTTCCTTCCCCCTAAATCTATATATTTTTATATTTATTTAAAACAAATTAAATTTATTTTCAAGTGAGTTTTATACTATTTTTAAGATCTTTACTAAAATAATGTCAATATCCCTCCACCGAAGTAAACAATAAGTCCTAGTATTACGACATATCCTAAACAATATTTAACTGTTGTTGAAAGTATCTTCCCTTCACTGCCTATAAGGCCAGTAGCTGAAGTAGCTATTGCGATACTTTGTGGCGAAATCATCTTTCCTGCAGTAGCTCCAGCCGTATTAGCAGCTGCTATCCAATAAGGATCAATTGATAGTGATTTGGCTGCTTCTGTTTGCAATGCACCAAATAATATATTAGCTGATGTATCACTGCCTGTAACAAATGTTCCTATTGCCCCTAATAGTGGTGATATTAATGGATAGAAACTACCTGTTATTGCACATAGACCAAAAGATATTGAACTTGTCATCCCACTATGTGACATTATCTTTGATATTGCAACTATTGACATTATTGTTATAAATGAAGTTTTAAGCTGTATAATAGTTCTTTTTAATACGTCTAACATATATGTAAATTTTAATTTTTGAATTAAGCCTGCTATAAATGTGGCTATTAATATCATCATACCTGGAGTATTTATCCATGAAAATGCTGTTGTTGAAGTTGAATCCCCAGTATAAATATGTATATTACTACTTGCTTTTGCTAAAAATGCATTTATACTTGGAACTAAAGGACTTGCTAAAAGTATTAACACACAAAGAAGTATATATGGTAACCATGCTAATATACCTTGTTTTAATTCTATTTTATCTTCTTGTTTTGTTTGTACTTTTTCTTTATTCATTAATTTTGCACATATAATTGTACATGCCATTGAACATATACTTGCTACTAATGCTGGTAAATCTGCACCTAAATATTTTGCTATTATTATCTGCGGTACAGCAAACGTTATCCCTGAGATTAATGTTATTCCGACTACTCCCTTTAATGCTTTAATACTCTTTTCTGTAAGTATTACAAGCAAAAACGGAATTAATATTATAAATCCTGCTAATTGAATTGATGTAACATAACTTAGATGAACTACTTCAAGTCCTGTCACTGTTGCTAGTGTAGTTACTGGTATTCCAAGTGCTCCAAATGCTGTTGGAACTGTATTGGCCAATAAACATATCACCGCTGCAAAAATTGGGTTAAATCCTAATGATGCTAATATACTTGCTGGTATAGCAACTGCTGTTCCGTATCCTGCAACAGCTTCCAAAAATCCTCCAAATCCCCATGCTAATATTAAAACTTGGATTCTTTTATCAGTTGTTATACTCGAAAGCATTGTCTTTATTACGTCCATTGTTTTTGTTTCAACTGCCAAATTGTAAGTAAATAATGCTGCTACTATTACTAAAAGTATTGGCCAAAGTGCTATTGCCATCCCTTCTACTGTAGCTGTGATTCCATCAATAAACTTCATCCTCCAGCATATCATTGCAATTATTAATGTCAATATTACTGTGAAAGAACAAGTTTTGTGAGCTGGCATCTTTAATACTCCTAAAGATATAATAAGCCATAAAACCGGAATCATTGCGATTGCAAACAACATGTAATCATTATTCATTAAATTTTTCCCCCTTATTTTAACTGGTCATGCCAGTGGTGGTATGTGGTATTACCACTTACACTTAAATGGTAGTATAATCTTTTTTATAAATCAATAATTGTTTATTTATTAACACCATTTAAAATATAAAATTTTTTTTGAAAATAAAAAATAAATTATACTACCAATTCATAAGATTTATTACTTTTATTTATAAATAAGGCTTTTATACTATTACAATGTGTTTTTTATTACATATTCCATATGTTCCCTCATAGCCTCCGATGCCATGTGTTCGTCTTTTTTGATAATAGCTTCACAAATTCGTTTATGCTGATTTAATAAATTTGCACTACCCTTACTTGCATCATATGAAATTATTTTATATCTAGCATCCTCTATAAATTTTTCAAATAAATTTGATGTTGTTATAAATAGACTTTCAATTAAATAATTTTTACTTATGCTCGATAATAAGTTGTGAAAGTTTTTGTCTAGTTCAACTAAAACCTCTGTTTTATTTTTATTTAAAGTTTCTTCCTCCATCTTTTGAACTATATCTAAAAGTTCTCTACAATCTAACTCTGTAGCTCTTAATGCCGATAATCTAGCACATTCTATTTCCAAAACATTTCTCAGTTCGAAAATATCACTCCAGCTACCTTCATTTAATTTAAACATCATTGAAAGAGGTTGCAATAATGATTTTTCTATATTAGAACATATAAAATTGCCCTCTCCTTGTCTACTTTCAACTACACCCATAGTTTCTAGAACTCTAAGAGCCTCTCTTATAGATGTTCTACTCACCCCCATAGTTTCAGAAAGATCTCTCTCTGAAGGAAGTTTATCCCCTTTTTTAAAAGTTCCATCCATTATATTATCTTGGATTTGTTCTATTACTTGCTCATAAACCTTCTTATTCGAAATATTACTAAACATTGTTCATACCCTCTCTATTCATATAGTATAATTATAATTTTTTTACATAAATATGGCAAATTATTTGTTGTGCATAAATAAAATGATGTGGATATTCATATTTTTAAAATTTAAAAAATATCATTATTAATAAGAAAATCCCAAAAGTAAGGTGAAGATATGAAATTAAAAAAACTAATAACTTTTTTTGCACCAAAACTGGTAATTTGTCTTATTATTTTAGGTATAGTATTAGCTCCTAAATCAGCTATAAAAGCAGCTACAGGGGGTATTTCTATTTGGTTAAATATATTAATGCCTTCGTTATTGCCATTTATAATTGGTGCTAACTTAATTGTATCCTTGAAAATCGTCGATATACTTGGAATCTTAATTAATCCCCTAACTCAAAAAATATTTAATGTAAGCGGTCGCTCTGGGTTAATTTTTGCAATTTCGATGGTATCTGGATATCCTGTGGGTTCAAAATTTGCAAGTGAACTTAGGCAACAAAATAAAATTTCTAAATATGAAGGACAGAGATTAGTATCATTTTGCTCTACATCTGGTCCTCTATTTATTATCGGTAGTGTCGGAACAGGTATGTTAAAAAATCCTCATTTAGGTTATATAATGCTTTTATGCCACTATCTAGCTTCTTTGGCTGTAGGAATAATATTTAGAAATTACGGTAAAGAAAAAAGAGATAAAACAAAAAATACTATTTTAAAAGATATAAATAATATAATATATGATGATACAAAATCCGATGGATTTTTTGTATTATTTGGCAAAGCTGTTGTCGATGGTGTGAATACATTGCTTGCTATAGGTGGATTTGTAATTATGTTTTCTGTGTTTTTCGAAGTCCTAAAATTTTTTAAAGTAATAGATTTTATAGCATACTTTGTCTGTATTATATTATCACCATTTAATATTACTCCTGATATAGTTTCAGCTTTTCTAAGCGGGTTATTTGAAATGACTATAGGATGTAATAATTTAAGTCAAATAAGTAATATATCTTTTACTCTTTTAGTTCCACTTTGCAGCTTTTTAGTTGCTTTTAGTGGTTTATCTATTTTGGCTCAATGCTCTAGCTTCATAGCCAAAACTGATATAAAAGTCAATTTGTACATATTCGCTAAGTTCTTACATGGACTTTTTGCTGGTATTTTTACATATGTATTTTTAATTTTAAACAAATCCTCATTAGTTCCTACTTTCTTTACAAACAATAATAGTTATACATATTATGATCTTTATATTGATAATTTTACACCATTTCTCATAGCTATATTATTGATATATTTATTTGCCCGTCTTAAAGATTTATCGTCTTAAATAAAAGAAACTATGAAAAATCATCCTTTCATAGTTTCTTTTACTTTTATTATAATATTTTATTTATTTTCAACTTTTATTCTTTTTAGTATTCCTATAATAACACCTAATCCAGTTGAATCAATATAATCTAGA
>NZ_JADPET010000087.1 GCF_015667935.1 Clostridium sp. 1001270J_160509_D11
AAGATGTATCAGATGCAAGACGTGCTGTAGAAGTTACATTAAAAGAATTAGATAGAACTTTTGGTGATGTATATGGATAATTATAGCTATAAAAATAGAATTTTGCATAAAAATTTAGAATTAAAAATAAAAAACAAAAAAATACAAAACCTTTTAAAAGCATTTAAAATATAGAAAAAATAATGGTTTAAAAATAATAATCTTTTATAAAGTAAGTATAATAATATTGACAAAACAAAAAAGGTTGATATAATAAATAGTTGAATAAGGAAACTATTTATAAAAGAAAATATTGAAAGAGTAAATTTAAGTTAAGGGAGATGAAAAAATTGTGTGATAATATAGAAATAAATAAAGAGCTTTTCGATGTTATAATGCGATTAAAAAGACAATCACATGGAAATATTAAATTAAAAGATTTATATGCAGGTGAGTTTATGGCATTAAGAATTATCTACAAATTAAAAATGGATGAAGATAAAGATTCCCTAGGAGTTAAAACATCTGATATAAGTAATTGCATGTTTATGAAAAAACCTGCAACTTCAAAAATGCTAAATAACTTAGAAGATAAAGGATACATAATTAGACTATCTGATAAAAAAGATAGAAGAATTACTTATATTGATTTAACACAAAAAGGTATTGATTTACTTGAAAAACACCATAAAGAAATGGTTGATTACACAAATTTAGTAATAAGTAAATTAGGTAAAGAAGATACAGAAACACTTGTAGACTTACTTAATAAATTAAGCGACATAATGGAAGATCTAAATAAAAATTAATATTATTAAATAAAATTCTAAAGGCATAGAATTGAAATTTTATTGGTATATATTAAACTAAATTATAATTTTTAATAAATTATAAAATTAAAATCATTTTAAGAAAGGATTGGCTATGACAAAATTATTTAAGTATTTGAAACAGTCTTGGGTAGCTATTTTAACAATATTAATATTATTAGCATTACAGGCTACTACAGAATTATCATTACCAACATATACTTCAAATATAGTAAACGTTGGTATACAACAATCAGGTATAGAAAATGCCACTATAAAAGCTATCAGAGAAAGTGAGATGGATAAGTTAACAACTTTCATGAGTGATAGCGATAAAAACAAAGTCCTAGATAGCTACAAATTAATTAATAAGGACAATTTAAGTGAAGATGAATTTAACAAATATAAAGATGATTATCCAGCTATAAAAGATGAATCTTTATATATATTAAATACAAAAGATAAAGAAACTATTGAAAAACTTAGTGACATATTAGCAAAACCAATGTTACTAGTTTACAACATAGAAAACAGCTCAGAAGGAAATAAACTTTCAGACTCTATGACGTCTAAGTTAGCTCCAAGTGCTAACCAAACAAACATGGATCCAAGCCAAATGGCTAAGTTTATGGATAAGGATGGGAAATTTGATATATTTGCATATATAAATGCAATGCCTAACGATGCAAAAGAAGATATATTATCTCAAATAGATAAACAATTTGTTAATCTACCAGAGACAATGTTAGACCAAGGAGCAATAACATTTGTTAAAGCTGAATATAAAGCAATGGGTGTTGATTTAGACAGTCTTCAAATGAATTATATATTTATGACTGGTCTAAAAATGATAGGTTTAACAGTAATAAGTGTAATATGCTCTGTAACAGTTGGATTTATGGCGGCTAGAGTAGCAGCTACATTAGGTAAAAACTTACGTGCTATGACATTCAAAAAAGTTATGAATTTCTCTAAAAAAGAAATTAGTGAGTTTTCAACTGCATCACTTATAACTCGTAGTACAAATGATATACAACAAATACAACAGATGATGGTTATGATGCTTAGAATGGTATTCTTCGCACCATTTATGGCTATCGGAGGGATTATAAAAGCACTAAGTACAAATCTTTCAATGAGTTGGATTATAGCTCTTGGAGTAGTATGTGTATTTGGTATAGTTTTAGTAATGTTTACTGTTGTAATGCCTAGATTCAAAAAACTACAAAATCTTGTAGATAGATTAAACTTAGTAACAAGAGAAATACTTACAGGACTTGGAGTTATTCGTGCATTCAGCAACGAAAAATTTGAAGAAGATAGATTTGACGTAGCAAACCAAGATTTAACAAAAGTAAATATGTTTGTAAATAGAATGATGTCATGTATGATGCCAGCTATGATGCTTATAATGAACTTAATTTCTATATTAATAGTTTGGGTTGGTGCCAAAAATATAGATTTAGGAAATATGCAAGTTGGGGATATGATGGCGTTTATCCAATATACTATGCAAATAGTAATGTCATTCTTAATGATATCAATGATATCAGTTATGATGCCTAGAGCAGCAGTATCTGCAAATCGTATAGATGAGGTATTAACAACTGATATATCAATAAAAGAAGTTGAAAATGTTGAAAAATTTGATGATGATAAAAAAGGTTTAGTAGAGTTCAAAAATGTATCATTTAAATACCCTGATGCTGATGAAAAAATACTTCACGATATTTCATTTACAGCAAAACCAGGCCAAACAACAGCCTTTATAGGAAGTACAGGTAGTGGTAAATCAACTCTAATAAACTTAATACCTAGATTCTACGATGTAACTGAAGGTGAAATAAAAGTAGATGGAATAAACATAAAAAATGCTTCAATACACGATTTAAGAGAAAAAATAGGTTATGTACCTCAAAAAGGTGTATTATTCAGTGGAACAATAGAATCTAACATAAAATACGGAAATAAAAATGCAGGTGAAGATTTAGTAGAAACTGCATCAAGAGTAGCTCAAGCTACAGAATTTATAGACTCTAAACCAGATAGATATGAAACTCCAATATCACAAGGTGGTTCAAATGTATCAGGTGGTCAAAAACAAAGATTATCTATTGCAAGAGCAATTGCTAAAGAACCAGAAATATATATATTTGACGATAGTTTCTCTGCACTTGACTTCAAGACTGATGCAAAACTACGTAAAGCATTAAAAGAAGAAACAGGAGATGCGACTGTTTTAATAGTAGCTCAAAGAATAAGTACTATACTTCATGCTGAGCAAATAGTAGTTCTAGATGAAGGTAAAGTTGTTGGAATAGGAAATCATAAACAACTTCTAAAGAATTGTGAAGTATATAAAGAAATTGCTTTATCACAACTTTCAAAGGAGGAGCTAGAAAATGAGTAATGATAATATGAAAGAACCTAAAAGAGGTCCGGGACCAGGTAGAGGACCACTTGGGCGTGGTCAAGGAATGATGCCTGGTGAAAAGGCAAGAGACTTTAAAGGTACTATGAAAAAATTAATGGCTTATCTAGGCAAATATACTTATGCTATAATTGCAGTTTTTATATTCGCTATAGGTAGTGTTGCATTCTCAGTAATAGGGCCTAAAGTTTTGGGAAAAGCGACAACAGAGATATTTAATGGATTAATAGGTAAAATCTCTGGTGGAGATGGAATAAACTTTGACAGAATAAAAATAATCTTATTAACTTTAGTAGGTTTATATTTAGTAAGTGCGATACTTTCTTTTATACAAGGCTTTATAATGAGTGGTATATCTCAAAAATTAGCGTATAACTTGAGAGATGAGCTTTCTAAAAAAATAAATAGATTGCCAATGAGTTATTTTGATAAAACTACAAATGGTGAAGTATTATCTAGATTTACAAATGATATAGACACTTTAGCACAAAGTTTAAATCAAAGTTTAACTCAAATAATAACAGCAGTAACTACTTTAGTTGGTGTATTTATAATGATGCTTACAATAAGTGGTGTTATGACGGTTGCAGCACTTGTAATAATACCAATTGGGATGTTTGTAATATCAATGATAATAAAAAGATCTCAAAAATTCTTCGCACAACAACAAGCATTTTTAGGAAATGTAAATGGTCAAGTTGAAGAACTATACGGTGGACACTTAGTTGTTCAAGCATTTAACGGTCAAGAAGATGCTATAGAAAAATTTGATGTAACTAACGAAAAATTATATCAATCAGCATGGAAATCACAATTCTTATCAGGTTTAATGCAACCTTTAATGAGTTTTGTTGGTAACTTAGGATATGTTTTAATATCTATATTAGGAGGATTTTTAGTAATTAAAAATTCTATAGAAGTTGGGGATATACAATCTTTCATACAATATGTAAGACAATTTAACCAACCATTAAATCAAATTGCACAGATATCAAATCAATTACAATCAACAGCAGCATCTGCAGAGAGAATATTTGAATTCTTAGCAGAAGAAGAGGAACCAATTACAGAAAATGATTCTGTTAAGGTTAGTAGACATGATGGAGAAGTAGTATTTGATCACGTTAGATTTGGTTATGATGCAGATAAAATAATAATAAAAGACTTTAATGCAAAAGTTAAACCAGGACAAAAGATAGCTATAGTAGGACCAACTGGTGCTGGTAAAACTACAATAATAAAATTACTTATGAGATTCTACGATGTAAATAGTGGTGCAATATATGTAGATGGTAAAAATATAAAGGACTACAATAGACAAGAACTTAGAACTCATTTTGGTATGGTTTTACAAGATACATGGTTATTTAGTGGTTCTATAAAAGACAATATAAAATACGGAAAATTAGATGCTACAGATGAGCAAGTAAAACAAGCGGCTAAAGCAGCTCACGTAGATCACTTTATAAAAACTCTACCATCAGGATATGATATGGTATTAAATGAAGAAGCAAGTAATGTTTCACAAGGTCAGAAACAATTACTTACAATAGCTCGTGCAATACTTGCGGACCCAGAAATACTAATATTAGACGAAGCTACAAGTTCAGTTGATACAAGAACAGAAGTATTAATTCAAAAAGCGATGGATAATCTAATGGAAAACAGAACAAGTTTCATAATAGCACATAGATTATCTACAATAAGAAATGCAGACTTAATATTAGTTATGAAAGATGGAGATATAATAGAACAAGGAACACATGAAGAGTTATTAGCTCAAGATGGATTCTATACTAACTTATATAACTCTCAATTTGACAATGACGAGGACCAAGAACAAGCTGTATAATATTAAAAAGGGGATATTGCCTAATAGGTGAATATCCTCTTTTTTAATTCTAAGGAAATTATATTTATGATATTAAGGAGAGAAGATGAGAATATTGATAGATGGAGATGGATGTCCAGTAATAGATGAATGTATAAAAATATCAAATAAATTTAAATTAGAATCTATAATATTTTGCGATACATCGCATTATTTTGATAATAAAAACGTAAAGGTAGTTGTGATATCAAAAGGTGTTGATGCTGTTGATTTTGCTATTTTGAAAAACTTACAAAATGGAGATATAGTAATTACACAAGATTATGGTCTTGCATCATTAGTACTAAGCAGAAATTCATATGCAATAAACCAAAATGGCATGGTTTATACAGACGAAAATATAGAAGAACTATTATTTTCAAGATATATATCTAAAAAAATGAGAAATAGTGGAGCTAGATTAAAAGGACCTAAGAAAAGAGATAAATCTCAAAATACAGTTTTTGAGCAAAATCTTGAAAAATTAATTTTAGAGAAGATAACAAAATAAAAACTTTAAATTATATTTATTAATCAAATATGCTTGTAAAAATAATACACTTACTGCTATCATTAAGGTATTATTAATTGTTGTTAAATTATAATATTAAATGGGAGAAATTTGTATGACGAAAAATTTTAAAGATATCGATAGTATAATATTTGACTTAGACGGAACACTATGGGACTCAAGAAAAGAAGTTGCAGATTCTTGGAGTGAAATAATAAAACAATATGATTATAAAAGGCAAGATGTAAGTTTTCAAGAAATAAATGATTTAATGGGAAAAACTATAGATGAAATAGAAGATATATTATTCCCAGATATACCTAAAGAAAAAAGAACAGAAATACTAGCTGAAGCTTGTAAACATGAAAATGAATATCTAGCTAAATACGGAGCAAGATTATTTGATAATTTAGAAGATACTCTTGAAAATCTTTCTAAAAAATATAGATTATTTATAGTAAGTAACTGTCAAACAGGTTATATTGAGGCATTTTTAAATTATTATAATTTAGATAAGTACTTTGAAGATTATGAACATCCTAAAAAGCCTGAAACTGTAAAATCTGACAATATCAAATTAATAGCAAAAAGAAATAATTTAAAAAATCCAGTTTATGTAGGCGATACTCAAGGAGATGCAAATGCAACAAAAGAAGCTGGACTAGAATTTATATATGCTAGTTATGGTTTTGGAAATGTAGAAGAATATAAATACAAAATTGAAAAAATAGAAGATTTACTTGATTTAGTATAAACATAAATTTAAAATAAAAACTCCTATTAATAAATTTTTATTGATAGGAGTTTTACTTATATAAGATATTATTTATCTAATTCAACTAATCTTCTTGGTATTTGATATTTTATATCGCTTTCAATTTTTTCAAGTGTTTTAGAGTTTTTTGGATCGACAAACATACATGTATATCCATCATTACCTATTCTACCAGTTCTACCGATTCTGTGGATATAATCTTCACTAGTCTCTGGAATATCATAGTTGTATATATGTGTAATTCCTGTTATATCTAGACCTCTAGAAGCAACATCTGTAGCTATTAGATATTGTAAGTCAGCTTTTCTAAATGATTTTATAATTCTCTCACGTTTTGCTTGTGGGATATCACTATGTAGTTTTTCACAATTATATCCTTTTACTGCAAGAGCCTCATCTAGTGCATCAACTCTTCTTTTTGTTCTACAGAATATTATAGCCATAAATGGATTATCTTCATCTAAAACTTTACATAAGGCTTCTTGTTTATGTCTATCTGTAGTTTCAACAACTTCTTGTTTTATAGTATCTAAAGTTATTTCTTTAGATTTGATAGTTACCTCAACTGGGTCTTTCATATATCTATAAGCTAGTTTCTTAACTTGTGAATCAAGTGTTGCAGAGAAACAAAGTGTTTGACGTTTTTTATTAGTTTCTTTTATGATTGCCTCGATTTCGTTTTTGAACCCCATAAGTATCATTTGGTCAGCTTCATCAAGCACAAGAGTATTTAATTTGCTTAAATCGATTGATTTTCTGTCTAAATGGTCTAAAAGACGTCCAGGAGTAGCTATAACTAATTGTATATTTCTTTTTAGCTTGTTAAGTTGTGATTTTATATCTTTACCACCATAAGCAGCTAATATATTTATATTTTTATCTTTATTTAATTTTTCTGCTTCATTATATATTTGTATAGCAAGCTCTCTAGTAGGGGCTAAGATAAGTGCTTGTATATTTTCATTTTTAGCAGATATAGAATCAAAAACAGGTATTAAGAAAGCAAGAGTTTTTCCTGTACCAGTTTGAGATTGAGCAAGTATATCTTTATTATTTTTTATAAGAAGTATACTTTCTTCTTGGATAGGTGTTGGTGTCTTTATCCCATTTTTCTTAAGTGTATCTATTAATTCATCGCTTATTTTTAAATCTTTAAAATTCATAATCATACCTCTTTCAAATAAATCTACCTTAACAATATAACATAATAACTTATTAAATTATATATATTATAACCATATAACGCTAAAAATTAGGATAGTATTTCTAAACTAATAAAAAATTAATATAAACACAAATTTATAAATACTAAATTTGAAAAGTAGCTAATCTAAACTTTTTGATTAGAGGATGTGCTTCAATACATTGAAAATACTAGGTTTTATTTTAATGCATAAATAAACATAATAAAAAACAAAAAAATCATTGAAAAAAATTAAAAAAAATTGTATAATTTTAAGTTTGCAAAAGTGAGGTATACATATCGGATTTTATTATATATAATATAAATATAGATAATTAGAAAAACGAAATATATAGTTAAAATCATACTAGACTACAAAGTGATATTTAATAAAATTGATAATTTTTCTAATTAAAACTATTACAATAAATAATAATAAATTTCCTCGTTGGAAGGAGAAAGGTGGTAACAAAATGAGTAGTCGGCAGATTATAGAAAAGATAGGATTTATATTGTTTGGGACAATAATACTATCTTTTGGATTTTACAATTTTTATTTTTTAAATCATATTACAGAAGGTGGAGCATTAGGATTTTTATTACTTCTAAAAAATCTATTTGGAATACATCCATCAATGGCGAGTATAATAATTGATTTTAGTTTATTATTAATTGGATATAAGATTTTTGGAAAAGAATTTTTCTTATATTCATTATTCGCATCTTTTGCATTTTCAGTAACATATGGAATATTTGAAAATATAGGCCCAATATTACCTTCAATAAACAACAGCTTAATTAATGCAATATTAGGTGGTATATTTGTGGGAGTTGGATGCGGAATAATAGTCAATACAGGGTGTTCATCAGGAGGAGATGATGCATTAGCATTAGTAATCGCAAAGACAACATCTTTAAGTGTGACTAAAGTTTATATTTTAATGGATGGAGTAATACTTTTATTATCTCTAAGTTATCTATCAGCAGACGCTATTTTCTATTCAATGATTGCATCTACTCTTAGTGGAAAGATAATCGATCTATTTTTGGCACATACAAAAGGCTCATTACGACTTATTACAGCATAGTTCGTCTTAAAAATTTAATATAAAAATAAAACACCTATGCTATTAGTTATAGGTGTTTTTGTGTTTGTTTATGATTTTATATTTAAATAACATAGATTAAATTAGGTTTAGGGTTTTAAATGCTTTATATAATCCATCTTTTTCAACATCATCTGTAACTATATCGGCCATCTCTTTTATTTTTTGACCGCCACTGCCCATAGCAACACCTATATTACAATGTTCTAACATAGGTATGTCCACATTAGCATCTCCAAATGCTATAGTATCTTTTATATCAGCACCAAGGTAGTCAAGTAGACTTGATATGGCACTAGCTTTATTAATATTTTTTACACCTAAATCTCCAAAAAGTGCAATTTCACCTTTTCCACCCCAAGTACCAGGATTTAAATCTGGAAATTCATCTATAGAATCTAAATGATCTTGGTAGCTATTAAGTATAAAACTAACTTTATTTACATCATCTCTATACAATTCACCGTCAAATAGCATATCTGGAAATGCCTCTCTAACAGTAAGTGAATTAGAAAGATTGCCTTTTCTATTGCTATATTCCTGAATTACTGGTTGGCCTACAGTTTCAAAGTTTTCACTAGCATAAAGACCGCTATTACTTTCTAAGTAGAACTCTAATTTTTTATTATGTAGCCAATCTACTATATGTTTACATTGTTCATATGTTATTGTATTATGCATAACTACATTATTCTTGTCTTCTACATAACTTCCATTGCCGCCAATCATACCATCAAGACCTATATCCCATAATTCTTGATATACTTCAGATTTACTACGACCAGTACATATATATACTTTATGCCCATTATTTCTCGCTATTTTAATAGCCTTAACTGCTGATTGTGGAATATTATTGTCATAATCGACTAAAGTACCATCAACATCTATAAACAAAATTTTACTCATTTTAACTTGATTCCTTTCATCTTAATATTAAATTCAACATTAGCAAAATATTGAATATTAAATTCTATCTTCATGAGATTACTCTTATTTAAATATATATTATCTTTTAGATAGATTCAGTCGATATATGTTATAATTATATAACAATATTCCAAAATTAGGGAAAAGAGGTGGATTACGTGTCAATTCAAATTCCTATAAATAGTGATTTATCAGAAAATGTAGAGTATAACAATCCTAATTTTCCTGCATATATAAAGCCAGGTATACTGTCATTATATATGGACTATAAAGCTGTTAGCCATTGGCATGATGATTTAGAGTTTATTGTTATACTTGAAGGGAAAATGTCATATGAGATAAATGGAGAGAGAATTGAAATATCACAGGGAGAAGGACTTTTTATAAACAGTAGACAACTTCATAATGGTTTTTCAGATGAAAAACAAGAATGTAAGTTTATCTGTATAGTATTGCATCCGAGTATCTTATGTGCAAATGAATGGTTTGAAAATAAATATATAAAATCACTTTTATATAAGAATGAACTAGAATATATCATATTAAAAGAAGAAGTAAGTTGGCAAAAAAGAATATTAGATCTACTAATAGATATGTATCAATCTGTAGATGATGAATTGATTTACTTTAAAGTCCAACAATCATTTTTTGAAATATGTGAAATAATATTTAGAAATAAAGATATATGTGTAAATAGTCATAATTTCAATTCATTAAAACTAAATACATTAAAAGATATGATAGGGTTTATCCAGAAAAACTATAATAAAAAAATTACATTAATTGATATAGCTAGTTCGGGAAATTGTTGTAAAAGTAAATGTTCAGCAATTTTTAAAGAGCTTTTAAAACAATCTCCAAATCAATATTTAATAGACTATAGACTTGATAGAAGTAGAAATCTATTATTAAGTACCGACAAAACGATTTTAGAAATAGCTATAGAAGTTGGATTTAATAGTTCGAGTTATTACTGTGAGGCATTTAGGAAAAAATACAGTACAAGTCCAACTCAATACAGGAAGAAACTAATTGAAACACAAAATATTAATTTACAATAAATATTTAAGTCCCATAAAAAAACAAAATGACTACAAAGTAGACATAAAACACAAATAATATAAGAAAATGCTTGAAATTTCAATGAAAATAACGAATAAATTTACCCCTAAACAACAAGGATTTTTTGATGATTTAAAGAAATTATAGTTTAGAAACTAATGAAAAGGGGATGTTATTTATGGGTTTATTTAAAACAAAATCAGATGAAAATTGGAAAATAAATTATATTAAAGAATTTAATGAGATGAGAGCAGAATATGAAAAGAAAATATTAGCTAAGCAAAATGAAATAGACGAATTAAAAAAACAAATAGATGAATTAAAATCTGTTAAAAGTAATTTAAAACCTAAAGAAAAACAAATAAGAGATAGCGATATAGCATCTATAAAAGAGCTTAGAACAGAAGGTCTTAGCTATAGAGAGATTTCACAAAAAACATGTTGGAGCAAAGCTACAGTTTGTAGAGTATTAAATGGTTTTTACGATTAGATTTTCTTGTATACTCACGATTATAATATGCTATAATTAATAGATAGTATTATGAAGCGTGGGTGATAAAATTTGGATAAAAAAAGTATTAGTATAAGGGAAAGAGAATATATATTAGATTGTTTTTTAATATTAATTGTTTTACAAATTGCTAGAATAATTATAAAAAACGTATTATTGAGTGTACTTAGTTTTACAGCTATAAATTTAAATATAGCAAATATAATATCGATTATGATAGTGGGCATAAGTGTTTTTCTCTTTTTAAGAGGAAGTAGTTTATTTAATCCAGCGGGATATAGATTGACACAAATGGCCAATAAATATGAAAATAAAAAGATAAGAATAAT
The DNA here is from genome assembly GCF_015667935.1 of Clostridium sp. 1001270J_160509_D11. Taxonomy (GTDB): domain Bacteria; phylum Bacillota; class Clostridia; order Peptostreptococcales; family Peptostreptococcaceae; genus Intestinibacter. Next base: position 11,497 of record NZ_JADPET010000087.1, read on the forward strand.
ATTATTTAGTATTATGTTAGTAGGTTTGGCTTTGACAATTTTACTAAAAACAGATTATGTATTTACTGAAATACTTATGATGTGTTTGGCAACAATAGCTATACCAGTATATGAAGAATTATTATTTAGACAGTATTTATGGAATTACGTAAATGGATTTGTAGAAAATCAAAAGACAACATGGATCGTTATATCAATAATATCTGTGTTATTTATATTAGGATATTGGGATATCATAAGTCAAAATCTACAAGTTATAAGTAGTGATAAATTTGCAATAGACGTAGTAACATCTAAAATGGGGTTAGGTATATTAATCGCAGCGGCAACAGGTTTTATGATGAGCTAAAATACGTACAAGCATCAGTATTTGGAATAGATTTCATAGCACAAAACGACCATTTTTATTTT
>NZ_JADPET010000088.1 GCF_015667935.1 Clostridium sp. 1001270J_160509_D11
TTTTAATTTATATTAAAATTACTATTTAAATATATACAAAATTATATTATTACAAAAAAAACAGTAAATAAATTATAAAAAATAATTTTTATTAGAAGGAATTTAACAAAAAAAGTCGAATTATGTATAATAGTATTTGACAAATATGTATTATAAGGTAAAATAGAAATGTTAATAAAAAATAACACCGGAAGGTGATAAATTTGAATGATTTAAAAGATATTATAGAAGAAATAAAAAGTAGATGTGACATTGTAGACGTAATATCAGACTATATGCAACTTAAAAGCTCGGGTTCAAATTACACAGGATTATGTCCATTCCATTCAGAAAAGACAGGATCTTTTATGGTCAGTAAGTCAAAACAAATATACAAATGTTTTGGATGTAATGCTGGTGGAGATGTAATTAGTTTTGTAATGAGATATGAAAATGTAGACTTTATGGATGCTGTGAAAATATTAGCTAGAAGATGTGGAATTACTTTAGAAAGAAATATAAGCGAAGAAGAAAAGCAAAAAATACAAGAAATAAATAAATTTAGAGAAATTCACACAGAAGCGGCAAGATTTTATTTTGCAAATTTATTAGGTACAAAAAATCCAGGATACGAATACCTAAAGAAAAGAGGATTAAGCGATAAAATAATCAAAAAATTTGGATTAGGATATTCGCTAAATTCATGGAATAGCCTGATGAATTATTTGCTTGCTAAAGGCTATGATAAAACAGATTTAGTAAAATGTGGTCTAGTTACTCATAAAACTGAGACAAATAAGTATTTTGATAGATTTAGAAATAGAGTAATGTTTCCTATATTTAATTACAATGGAAAAGTGATTGGATTTGGGGGGAGGGTACTTGACGACTCGCTTCCTAAATATTTAAATTCACCGGAGACTTTAGTCTTCAATAAAAGATTAAATTTATATGGACTTAATATATCTAAAAAAAGTATAAAAGACGATACATTAATCCTAGTTGAGGGATATATGGATTTAATTTCACTTTATCAAAATAATATAGAAAATGTTGTAGCTACTTTAGGGACGGCTTTAACAATAGAACAAGCGAGATTAATTAGAAAATTTGCAAAGAATGTTATTATATCTTATGATTCAGACCAAGCAGGGCAAAATGCTACTTTAAGAGCAATTGATATTTTGCTACAAGCAGATATAAAAGTAAAAATATTAAATTTAAAAGATTGCAAAGACCCGGATGATTTTATAAAGAAATATGGTTTTGAAGGGTATAAAAAGGCAATGGAAGATTCAGACTATTATATTAAATATAAAATAGATATATTAAAGAAAAAATACAATTTAAATAACGATAGTCAAAAAATGAGCTTTGTAGAAGAAGCAACTTTTATGTTGAAAAAATTAAAAAGTCCTATAGAAAAAGATTTATACGCTAAATATTTGAGTGATTTAACAAATATAAGTATAGAATCAATTAGAGCTAGTGTAGGAATAAAAGTAAATAGCAATTATAATAAAACTAATAAAAGAAATACAAATGTTCATAAAAAAATAGAACAAATGTCAAAAATCCAAGATGGTTATCTAAAAGTAGAAGCTAAGTTTATAAAGTTATTGATGGAAAACAAAAACTTGAGAGAATCTGTATTACAAGATATAAATGAACAACAGTTTTTATTTGATGAAACAAAAGAAATTTTTAATTACATAATTAAAAATAGAGAATTGGACAAAATAACTATTGACAAAATTAAAAGTTTAAACATATCTGAAGAATATGTAAACAATATACAAAATATCCAAATTGAAGAAATTAATACTTATACTCTTGAGAGCACTAAAAACATAATTAAACAAATTAAGAAAAATATAATAGACAATGAGATAAAATCAATGTCCTATCAAATAAAAGAGCTATCAAGCAAGCTTGAATTATTGAAAAAAACCAATGGCAATACGAAAGAGGTAGATGAGAAAATTATGAATTTAAGTTTAGAAATTTTGAAAAAAGAAAAAATAAAAAAAGACTTATAGAAAGGAGGAGAAGTATTTATGGCAAGTAAAAAAGACAATAAAAGGTTAACGGCAAAAACATTAATAGACAAAGGTAAAAAGCAAGGTTCTTTAACATTATCAGAGATTATGGAAGCATTCTCGGAGACAGAACTAGACAAAGACCAAGTAGAAAATCTTTATGAAACACTTGGGAACTTAGGTATAGAAATAATAGAAGATAAAACTCAAAAAGCTGATGTTGATTTTTCTGATAATGATAACGATTTAATGGTAGACGATCATTTTGATGGAGTATCTGATGACGAACTTAAAAAAGAAGACGATGTAGAAATGGATAAAATAGACTTATCTCTTCCTAAAGGAATAAGCATAGATGACCCAGTTAGAATGTACCTTAAAGAAATCGGGAAAATTCCTCTTCTTAAACCGCATGAAGAAATAGAATATGCAAAGAGAATGATGGAAGGCGACGAAGTAGCAAAACAAAGATTAGTAGAAGCCAACTTAAGATTAGTTGTAAGTATAGCTAAAAGATACGTTGGTAGAGGGATGCTATTCCTTGATTTAATTCAAGAAGGAAACCTTGGATTAATAAAAGCTGTTGAGAAGTTCGACTATGAAAGAGGATTTAAATTCAGTACTTATGCAACATGGTGGATAAGACAAGCTATAACTCGTGCTATAGCTGACCAAGCTAGAACTATAAGAATACCAGTTCATATGGTAGAAACTATAAATAAATTAATAAGAGTATCTAGACAATTACTTCAAGAATTAGGACGTGATCCAAAACCAGAAGAAATTGCAAAAGAAATGGATATGTCTGAAGAAAAAGTAAGAGAAATAATGAAGATAGCACAAGATCCTGTATCTTTAGAAACACCAATAGGTGAAGAAGAAGATAGTCATTTAGGAGACTTTATACCAGATGAAGATGCTTTAGCACCTGCAGAAGCTGCTGCTTATTCTCTACTTAAAGACCAAATAGAAGAAGTACTTGGCTCATTAAATGAAAGAGAACAAAAAGTATTAAAATTAAGATTTGGTTTAGAAGATGGTAGAGCTAGAACGTTAGAAGAAGTAGGTAAAGAATTTGACGTAACTAGAGAGAGAATTAGACAAATAGAAGCTAAAGCACTTAGAAAACTTAGACATCCAAGTCGTTCTAAGAAATTAAGAGATTATTTAGACTAAGATAAGAATTCGCCTGAAAAGGCGAATTTTTAAATTAATAATTATTTATAAATACACAATTTAAACTAGAGAGGATGAAATATTTGAAACTTACAGACAGACTATTAAAGATTGCATCATTAGTAGATAAAGATAAAAGATTAGCAGATATAGGTACTGACCACGGATATATACCAGTATACCTTTTAAATAAAAATACAATACAATACGCTATTTTAGGGGATGTAAATAAAGGTCCTTTAGATAATGCAAAAAAAGAAGTTATGAGAAATAACTTAATAGATAAAGTTGACTTGAGATTAGGTTCGGGAATAGAAGTTCTAAAACCAAATGAAGTAGATGAAATAATAATAGCAGGTATGGGTGGTATGCTTATAAACGATATATTAAAAGCAAATGAAGCAGTTGCACACACAACTGAAAAGCTAATACTTCAACCTATGCAAGCTCCAGAAGAACTTAGAATGTTCTTATACAAAAATGGATACAAAATAATAGATGAACATTTAGTTAGAGAAGAACACAGATTATACGAAATAATAGAGTGTAAATATGAAGGATTAAAGGAGCAAGATATAGAACCTATTTACTATGAAATAGGTCAAAAATTAATAGAAAAACAAGATCCTCTACTTAAAGATTTTATAGGAAATAAAATAAGAATAAACGAAAACATATTAAGAAAATTAGACGGAAAAGATGGAGATGCAGTTTCTCATAGAAAATCTATTATAAATAAAAAGATAGAGGAATTAAATGATTTATTGAATAAATAAGGAGGAATATATGAAACTTCGAAATTTAATTAATAAAATTGAAAGCAAATATCCTACTAATTTAGCATATTCATGGGACAACGTCGGGTTATTAGTTGGAGAATACGAACAAGAAGTAAAAAAAATATTAGTTACATTAGAAGCTAATGAAAAAGTAGTAGATGAAGCAATAGAAAAAGGTGTGGACTTAATAATAACTCACCATCCATTTATTTTTTCAAAAATAAATAGAGTTAACTCAGGTGATTTAAAGGGAAGACTTATCTTAAAATTAATAAAAAATGATATAAGTCTTTATTCAATGCATACAAATTTTGATATTGCAAAAGACGGACTAAATGACTACTTTATGGAGATTATGGGCTTTGAAAATTGTGAGATACTAGAAGAGACTCACAGAGAAAAATTATATAAACTAGCTGTATATGTTCCAAAAGGTTATGAAGACGCTATTAGAGGCGTTTTAGGGCAAAATAAAGCAGGTTATATAGGAAACTATAGCCACTGCACTTTCAACATCTCAGGAACAGGTACATTTAAGCCAGAAGAGGGTACTAATCCGTTTATAGGAAAGATAGGCGAAGTTGAGAAATCAGATGAAGTTAAAATAGAGACTATTGTGCCTAAAAGCATACTAAATAAAGTAATTAAAGAAATGATAAAAGCACATCCATATGAAGAGGTAGCATATGACGTATATGAACTTCAAAATGAAGGTGAAAAACAAGGTCTAGGAAGAATTGCAAACTTAGATTCAGAAATAACTTTAGAAGAGCTTGCAAACAAAATAAAATATACTTTAAATATGGATAAGATAAGACTAGTTGGGGATTTAAATTCTAAAATAAAAAGAATTGCACTTTGCACAGGTGCTGGATCTGACTTAGTTAAATTATCAAAAATAAAAGGTGCTCAAGTTTTAATAACTGGAGATATGAAGTATCACGAAGCACAAGATGCTCTAGATATAAATATGAATGTAATTGACTGTGGACACTTTGACACAGAAGATATATTCAAAGATGTTATGAAGAGATTTATAGATGGCTTTGAAGAATTTGAAACAATTAAAAGTGATATTTATCTAAATCCATTTAAAATAATTTAATTTAAATATAAAAACTGTTGACAAAATTTACAAAACTGAATACTATATAAGTATGAATAATATAACTTAAATCCTTTGAAAAGGAAGAGTAGTTAAATTTAGGTTCAATATAGAGAGTTGAGGATGGTGGAATCTCGACAAGAAGAAATTTAATGAATGGGCCTTAGAGGAGTAAATTGAAATCAACTTTTGAAAGTAGACTTTACCGTGATCGCACGTTATAGCGAAAGAGTATGTTAGTACTTTAATAAGAGGTATATATTTATATACAATCTAGGTGGCAACGCGGATATTATCTCCGTCCTATTAATATAATAGGACGGAGTTTTTTAATTTTAAGAAAAATTAATATAAAAATACAAATTAAACAAATTTATAAACTTTCAAAGTGTTGATAAATTTATAATAAGTATCGAAATGAGGAAAAAAGGAGGTGTTAAAATGTTGTGAACTCCATTAGAAGGACTTGAGAAGATTGAATTTAAAGAAAATTTCAAAAATAAGAATTTTAGGAGGGTTTTAAAAAATGAGAACAAAAACAAATACGAGAAAATTAACATTAAATGCGATATTATTAGCTATGGGGTTAGTACTACATCAAGTAACACCACCTATATTTACAATTAAACCAGATACAACATTGATAATGTTATTTACACTTATGGTTATAAATAGAGATAGTTATAAAACTTGTTTAGTAGCAGGTATTATAGCAGGAATATTTGCAGGAATGACTAGTGCATTTCCAGGAGGGCAAATACCAAATGTTATAGATAAATTTATAACTACAAATATAATGTTTTTAGTTATGACACTTTCATATAAACTTCCTTTTATAAAATCTTTAGGAGATAAAGTTAAAGATATAATAGTTACAGGTATAATGATGGTAGTAGGAACTTTTGTAAGTGGAACAATATTTTTAACAGCAGCTCAAATAATAGTCGGGCTTCCAGGAAACTTCACAGTGTTATTTATGTCAGTAGTAGTTCCAGCTGTAGCTATAAACTTAATAGTGGGAGTATTGATTTATAAAATAGTAAATGTAACTGTTCAAAAGGCAATATTAAATGCTTAATAAATATAAAATAATATATTAAAATCAAAATGAAAGAATACTGTTTTATCAGTGTTCTTTTATTTTTGATTTTAATAATATAAGTATAAAATATAAGTTAATATAAAATTATTGAGAAATTTATGTCAATATATTAAAAAAATTTAATATTATATAAAAATATGCTCCAAAATACTTGTAAATAAAGGCAAAAAGAAAATATAATATAAGGTATATAGGGATGTAAATATGATTTGCTCTTTTATACGATAAGGTTTATAGGGGGGGACTTTATGAAATTTTTAAATAGAAAGAGTTATTTAATTGACTTTGTTGGGGTTTATATTTTAATAATAGGGGGAGTTTTTACTGTTTTAAAAGATATGAATATATATTATATGTATCTTATCCTAATTATAATCAATGGAATAATTGGAATGTTTGCGTATATTATGAGTATTGTAACACTAAGCACATCAGAAGACGGTATTTATAAGGATTTAGCTAGAATTTTTGGAATAGTCTCAATAACGAATGCATTATTTGCAATATATGTATTTGATAATTTAAATTATGATACTTTAAATAAAGAAATTGAAATTACGCTAGTTAATTTAGGCGTACAAGCTTCACTATATATTTTATTTGTGTATATTTATAGTAAAAAAAATAAAATATATAAATTTAATAATATTGCTAATGTAATTGCGATATTTATACCAATACTTTATATACTTATAACTTGGACAAGCATAATACCTGATATATCTGATTATGTTAAAAATATATTTTGCAGTATTTTTTTAATCAAGTATATATATTGCATCTTAAAAATAGATAAGTTAAATAAACAATTTTATAATTATAACACTATAAGAGATATGAAGATTTTATTTATATGTAGAATTATCATATTATTATTTATGATTTTCTTAGGTGCTGTAGAATTTACAAATATATATCCACAGACATCATTTGGCAATAAGCTCAACTGCATAGGGCTTATATTTTTAAATTTTATTCATGTATATTTAGTATATACTATATGTTTTAGAGATATTATAAAAAGACCAAATAGAAATCTTTACTACAATTTATTAGATGAAAGAGAAAAACTAAAACAAAATATAGAAAAAATAGAAGAAGTAAATTTCAATATGGAATACTACAAAATAATCTATGAACAGCTTTTAAAAAACATGCCCAGTGGGATAATAATATCTCACAAACACAAGATAATGTTTGTAAATAATAAAGTACTAAAATTATTTAAATTAGATTCTGAGGAAAATATAATAAATAAAAATATATCGGATTTAATTTATAAAGAAGATAGAGAAAAATACGATAAAACAATAAAATCTATAGATAAAAACGAAAAAAAAGAAAGTGTAATTCACACTAGATTTTCATATAATAACGTGATGTTTGAAGCACAAGAAATAAGATTTTATGAAACTGTACATCAAAAGACATTTCAAGTTTCCATAATAGACAGTATAGAAGACAAGATAAAATTAGAAGATGCCAAAAGAGAATTACAATTAAGAGATGTAATGGAGAAAACAAGGGATGAAGTTTTGTCAAATATATCACATGAATTTAAAACACCTGTAAATGTAATATACTCAACCGTTCAAATACAAGATTTAAACCTACAAAAAGGAGATTATGATAAAATTTTAGAGTTTAACAAGCTTATAAAGCAAAACTGCAATAGACTTATTAGACTTATAAATAACTTTATAGATTCTACAAAACTAGAGAATAATAAAGTTGAAATACATAAAAAACGTGTAAATATAGTTTCTATTACAGAAGATATTACAATGTCTGTTATAAATTTTGCTAAAAGACAAAAAATAGATGTAGTATTTGATGCAGAACAAGAAGAATTATATTGCGATATAGATATAGACCAGATGGAAAGAATAATGTTAAATATACTTTCTAATGCTATAAAATATAATAATCCAAATGGCAATATAGATGTGATTGTAAAAGACCGAAAAGAAAAAGTATATATAGATGTTATAGATAGTGGAATTGGAATACCTAAGGACAGAATAAACACTATATTTGACAGATTTGAGAGAATGGAAAACAAAAATGCTGTAATAAAAGAAGGAAGTGGCATCGGACTTAGTATAGTCAAAAAACTTGTAGATGCTTTAGATGGAGAGATAAATATAGAAAGCGAAGTTGATAAAGGAACTACAGTAAGACTTATTTTCAAAAAATCTAAAAATCAAAATGGAATAGAAGAAGTATACGATATATCACAACATTTAGAAGAAAAGGTAAATCTAGAAATGTCTGATATTAGCTGATAATATTTCTTGATTTTATATAAAATATTATTTTTTAAAATACAAATACTATTACTAATTTAAACTGATGAGGTGATTAGTGATGTTTTGTTGTGATGATAAAAGAAAAAAACAACAGGAATGTTGTTGTAAAGGCCTAGTAATAGGTGGTATACTTGCCGTTGCTTCCATAGTTGTTGTAAAAATATGCAAAAAAATAAAATGCAGAAAAATAGAAAAGATAATAGAAGAATTAGAAATGGAAGAAATGGACGAAAAAGATAAAGGAGAAGACGATACAAAAAAAAATACAGAATATGATCCAGAATTAAAAGAAAAAATAGACGAATTTAATTCTAGAAGACTGACAACAGAAAATGAAACTCTACATGAGAGATTATAAACTACAGTTTAAATCAAAATAAAAATAAATAAGTATTAAAACAAATACTTAAAAAACTAAACAAAATAGATATGTTATAATTTAATTAAAAAGATTATGGCATATCTATTTTTATGTATAATATTAAAATTAAATATATAGGGGGAATCAAGGTGGATATGAAAATTTATAATAATAAAAATGAAATTGATACATCTAATTTTAGAGCATGGGCAGAAATTGATTTATCAAAACTTAAACACAACGTAGAAGTTATAAGAAAACTTTTGCATGATGATGTAGATATAATTGGTGTTGTAAAAGCTAATGCATATGGTCATGGAGATATAGTTGTATCAAAATATCTTGAGAGTATAGGTGTAAAACATTTTGCAGTTGCTTTTATAGAAGAAGCTATAAAGCTCAGAAAAAGTGGGATAAAAGGTGAAATAATAATTTTGGGATGGACCCCTTGTTGTCGAAAAGACGAATTAATCAAGTATGATTTATGTCAAACATTAGTAAGCGAAGAATATGCAGAAGAATTAAATAAACTACCAGGCGTAGTAAAGGGATATATAAAATTAAATACAGGAATGAATAGATTAGGCGAACCAAAGGAACATCTTGATTTAATAAAAAAGATGTTTGATTTAAATAATATTCAAATAGAAGGAATCTTTTCTCATTTATCTAGATCAGACAGTAATTTAGAAGTTGATATAGAATTTACTAAACAACAAATTTCCAACTTTGACTTTATATTAAATAAATTAAAAGAAGATGGGTATAACCCTAAAAATATACATCTTCAAAATAGCTACGGAATAGTCACTTATAGGGATTTACATTACAACTTAGTCAGACCAGGTATAATACTGTATGGAGTTCCAAGCGACCCATTAGACGATACCTTAAATCATCTTCCAGATAATATGAAATTTGAGGCGACACTTTCTCTTAGATGTAAGGTAGCTATGGTAAAAGAAATAACACAGGGAGAGTCAGTCGGCTATGGAAACAACTACACTGCCACAGAGCATGTAAAAGTAGCTACTATAACTATAGGTTATGCAGATGGATTATCAAGACTTATATCTAAAAAAGATATGAAAGTCTTAGTAAATGGAAAATTTGCAAAACAAATAGGAAATGTATGTATGGACCAAATGATGATTGATGTAAGTGGGATAGATGTATGTGAAGGCGATATTGTTACATTAATTGGACAAGATGGTGATAATTATCTGTCTGTAAATCAGATAAGCTTACTTAGCAATACTATAACTAATGAGACACTTAGTGTTATAGGTGAACGTGTTAATAGAGTATATCATTTATAAGATAAACGTATAAAAAGTATTCCTGTATATAATAAAATTATAGGAATACTTTTTATATAAACCATATAAAAATAGCATGTCTTATTTTTAATAAAATATTTTCGATATAAAATGAATATGTTCATTTAATATACTAGCGCCGATAAAGATTAAAATAACTCCACCTATAATTTGAGCGTAATTTTTAAATACAGAGCCTAATTTTTTACCTATTAATACTCCTAAAAAGCAAACGATTAAAGTTATAAGAAAAATACTAAAGCAAACAGGAAAGATTGATATACTTAAAAATGCAAAACTCACACCTACAGCTAGTGCATCTATACTAGTAGCGATAGATAATATAAGAATTTCTTTATTGTCTATTGTCGATATACTTTTCATATACGTGTCTTTTTCAGATTCATTTTTAAAATCTATTCTATTGCTTTCAACAGCTTCAAGAATCATTTTAAGACCGATAAAAGATAGTAAGAAAAAAGCTATCCAGTGGTCGATAGATTTTATGTAAGATTCAAATCTAATTCCTAAAAACCAACCTATAAAAGGCATTATACCTTGGAAAAAGCCGAAAGAAAATGCAATTTTAAAAGCAATCTTGGAATTTATATTTTTTAGAGTTATACCTTTAGTTACAGAGACTGCAAATGCATCCATAGAAAGTGCAAATCCAGTTAAAAAAATATTAAGAAAACTCATAGAGACCTCCTTAGATAAATTGTATATTCGTGTATATTTTTTGAGTGATTAGACCAAAATATACCTAGAATTAGATGTAAATAATTTATCTAATATGTAAATATACATAAAAGAATATATAAATAAATATGAAATTTTTTTTATATCTATTCTTAGTAAAATACAAAGGAGAGGTTTTAATATGAAAAAATGGGTATGTACAGTATGTGGTTATATATATGAAGGTGAAGAACCACCAGAAAAATGTCCAGTCTGTGGTGTTGGAAGTGATAAATTCATAGAAAAAAAAGATAAGTTAGATTGGGCAGATGAACATCATGTCGGCTCTGCTAAAGGAATTGACGAAGAATTAGTAGAAGACTTAAGAGCAAACTTCTTAGCTGAATGTACAGAAGTAGGTATGTATTTAGCCATGGGTAGAGTTGCAGATAGAGAAGGATATCCAGAAATAGGTGCAGCTTACGATAAAATAGCAGGAGAAGAAGCTCTGCATGCTGCTAAATTTGCAGAACTTCTAGGCGAAGTAGTAGAACCATGTACAAAATCAAATTTAACTGCTAGGGTTGAAGCTGAGTATGGAGCTGCTGAAGGTAAATTAAAATTAGCTAAAAAAGCAAAAGAATTAGGACTTGATGCTATACACGATACAGTTCACGAAATGTGTAAAGACGAAGCTAGACATGGTAAAGCATTTTTAGGACTATTAGAAAGATATTTCGGCGAATATAAAAAATAAAATACAAAAGGTATGGGGTATATTTTTATATCCCATAACTTTTGTATTTAGATGTAATTTAAAATTTACTTTTAAAATTATTTAAAAATACTTAAATCATTCCAAATTAGTTTTTGTGAATTTCAATATTATATAATTTTAATATAA
>NZ_JADPET010000089.1 GCF_015667935.1 Clostridium sp. 1001270J_160509_D11
AAAATATCAAAATATATAACTAAACAAAAAATTATTAATATTATATAGTGTAGACAAAAATCTATAAGTCTAAATAGGAGGTAGTTATATATGGCGGTATATAAAATAAAATCCAGTGAAATAACAGCTACAGCAACTAATACTATTATTTCTCAAAATGTGACATTAGAAGCTGAGACTCTAGAACTTATTACAGGACAAGTGCTTGATACTAATGGTACAACACCTGTAGAAGGTGCAGCAGTAGTATTATACAAAAAACTTACAGCAGAACCACAAACAATCACAAAAGAAGCTATAGCATATACAGATGCTAATGGTGAATATGGATTCCCTTATGATTTTGATACTAATACTTATTCTTATAGTTTAAAAATTTATACACCTAATAATATTGCATAATTTACTAGAATTATAAATTAGCCCATAATAGGAGGTATAAGATGGATATAGATAACGAAAAACTAACTATAGATGGAAAAGAATATACTCTAGCAAACATAAAATCAATAAAGTTAAACAATGATAATCCTTATAAAAATGAAGATACTTCAAATAAAAGCATTTCACTCACACCTGAAGTTTTAGATAATGATATAGTTCATTTAAATATTCAAATAGAAAAAATAGATAACTTAGATAGTTAAAATAACATATAATAAACTACTAAATTATTAAATAGTGGATAATCTCAAATCGCAAATCAACTCAATACTTTGAGATTATCATTTTGAGATGAGGTATGTTATGAATTATAAAATAATCTCTAGAGTAATAAGCAGAGGAGAACTTACACAAAAGGTGTTTATAAAAGAAGAATTCATTTTGAAAAGAGAAACTAAAAATCATTTGAACTTAATACATGGCGTTATTATGGATAATAATAACTATAAATTTTCAACTAATAATAATCTGCTCGTAAAGGTTGAAGATGGGAAAATATCGACTAATGAAGTTGTTCTAAAAAAGCAAGAAGGTGCTGTTATTTATGGTATTGTTTTATTTGAAAATGGAACTCCTGCTCCGGGAGCTACAGTGATTTTAAATTTAATAAATAAAAATAATGGAAGACCAATACCTATATCTTTTGCATTTACAGATGAAAATGGAGTATTTATATTTGGAATAAACGATACAAGATATGACTACTTAAGATAATATTCCCCATCAAAGTCATCCTTTTTTAAAGTAAATCACCTTGATGGGGTTAGCTAATACTATATCTAATATTTCTATATATTATTTAATCTATTTACTTGTTTTTATTTTAATATCTATTTCTCTACTAATTGAGTCTTTATTCTTTTTATTATTTTCTAAATCTAAATTAATATTACTTACTTCTTTCACAATAAGTTTAACACCCTCTATTTGTACCACTTCTACAATGCTACCTTTTTTTATTTTTACTTTATCTTTTGAAATAGCACTCCATTCTTCCCCATTTAATTTAACAACTCCAACTTCATATGGTTCAATATCTTGTACTACAATACCTTTTTGTGAAATTATTCCTTGCAAATTAGTATTATATTTTACATTTTTATCCCTATCTACTAGATATTTAGTTGCTATAACTAAAAGTACTATAGATACAATAGCAAATATCATAACTTGGATAAAGACACTTTCTATAAATGGGCTTAATAACATTGAAACCAATGCCCCGATACTAAACCAAATTAATGTAAGACTTGTTGTCATTAGTTCTCCAACACCAAATATTATAGCTACTATAAACCAAAATGTACTTATACCGATACTCATAAGCATCCCTCATCTCTTAAATTAAAATATATTTTTAGATTAGCTTAAATATATTATATCATTATATTTTATATTAGAATATTACAAAGAAATGTCAAATAATAAACAAAAGATTTAAATTATTTTTTTATTAAATCAATTTATTAATTCTTTCATAGTTTGTGGAATTAAATTAATTACATCACTTGCATTTACTGTATATAAATCTTTAGATAATCTTTGGCCTATATAACCATGAATATATGCTGCACAAACTGTTCCCATGAGATTAGTCATTCCTTGCCCAACAAATGAAGTTATCATTCCAAGAAGTGTATCACCCATTCCTCCATTTGCCATTGATGAGTTCCCTGTTGGATTTATATATGTGTATTTTCCATTTGTTATTACAGTTTCATACCCTTTTAACAATACGACTACTTTATATTTATTTGCAAATTCTTTTGCAGCATCTACTTTATTATCTCTAATATAATTTATAGGATATCCTGTAAGTCGTGACATCTCGCCTAAGTGCGGTGTAATTATTATTCTATTTGGATTGGATTTTAATAGTTCTTTTTTATCTTTGAGTACATTTAATCCATCTGCATCTATTATAATTGGACAAGTTGTATTATTTAATATATATTCTAATTTATTATAAGTATCATCATTATCTCCCATTCCACAACCAAATCCTATTGCATCACAATCTTTTATTAAGTTTATAACCTTTTGATTTTCAGCAATATTTAAAGTCATAGCCTCACAAAGTTTTTGACTTGCAATATCTTGTACATACGAGTCTGTTACTAATGTTGTCAGCCCACTTCCGCATTTTACTGCTGCTTGTGTCGATATATACGCGGCTCCCGTAAATCCTCTACTTCCTGCAAATAATGCTATTTTTCCAAAATCACTTTTAAATGAATATTTATCTTTTGCCCTTATATTATTTTTTATAATTTCTATATCTGTTATATATTCTTTATTGTCGTATTTTTCTAAGATATGTTCTGGTATGCCTATATGCTCAACAACTACATCTCCTATAAATTCTTTTGTCTCATATTTTAAAAATCCTCGTTTATAAAACTCAAATGAAATAGTTTTGTCTGCTTTTATACAAGTCCCCAATATATCACCAGTTGTAGCATTTATTCCTGATGGCACATCAATCGAATAAGTTTTATTTTTATTTTCATTTACAAGGTTTATAACATCGTAAAATACACCCTTTATTTCTCGCTCTAACCCTGTCCCAAATATACAATCAACTACTATATCTGATCTTTTTATAGAATTTTTTAGCTCATCCATATTTTCATTTTCTACAACTGTTGTTGATATATTAAATGATTTTAAGATATTATAATTTATTTTAGAACATTCACTTAGTTTTTCTAAATTGCCGACTATAAATACTTCTACATTTTTTCCCCTTGCACATAATTGTCTTGCTAAACCAAGCCCATCCCCACCATTATTTCCTACTCCACTTACTACAACATAGTTTTGGTTTTCTTCTATATCCATATGTTTAAATGCTGATAAAACTGCATTTTCCATCATTACAATAAGTGGAATTTTATATTCATCTACACAAGCATTATCTAAAATTTTCGTGCTGTCTGCTGTTCCTATTCTCATTTGAAATCCTCCCTTTTCTTTAGTTATATAATATTTTATAAATAATCATAAATTATACATTTTTATATAAATCTAAATTATGTTAAATAAAAAGAGCTAAACAGTTTTTAACTGCTTAGCTCTTTTTATTTATTAAACTCCTACAACTCTAGTAACCCCAGGTACTTCTTTTACTAATAAGTTTTCTATAACAGCTTTTAATGTCATAGTAGCCCCTGGACAACCTGAGCAAGCACCTTGTAATCTAACTAATACTACTCCATCATCGCTAACTTCTACTAATTCAACGTCCCCACCGTCTCTTTGTAGTACTGGTCTAATTTTATCTAATACTGCTGCAACTTGTTCTTTCATTCTTTACACCCCTTATTATTTTTGATTTCTACCTCAATTATACACTAATGATACAATATTCTCTACCATTTATTATTACATTTCCTTTTTTACTATTTTTTATATTAAAATATTAGCCCATATTCAAAAGATGTACTAATTTAATAGATGGTGTTGAAGATAACGAATACTTGAAACCATATTTAAACAGGAACACTCTTTAAATGAGCGTTCTTATTTTTTTGATTTAAATTAATAATATAAATTCCAAAAGAATATACTTCTAGTAAGCAATATAAAATTTACATACTTATTGCTAATATTTTAGAAGGGGGAATATTATGTTATTTAAAGGATCTGCAGTAGCTTTAGTTACTCCTTTTACAAGTGAAAATACAGTAAACTACAACAAATTAGAAGAACTTGTTGAGTTCCATATAAAAAATGGTACTGATGCAATAGTTGTTTGTGGTACTACTGGTGAAGCGAGTACATTAAGCGATAGAGAACATATTGCAGCAATAAAATGTGTTATTGATGCAGTAAACAAAAGAATTCCTGTAATTGCAGGTACTGGAGGTAATGATACTGAGCACTCTGTATTGTTGAGTAAAATTGCAGAAAACTTCGGTGCTGATGGACTTTTAATCATCAATCCTTATTATAATAAGGGAAATAAATCTGGTATAAAAGCTCACTTCACAAAAATTGCACAAAGTGTAGATACTCCAATTATTATCTACAATGTCCCATCTAGAACTGGTGTAAATTTATCACCTAATTTAATTGCTGAGTTATCTTATAATGAACCAAATATCGTAGCTGTTAAAGAGGCAAGTGGAGATCTGACACAAGTTGCCGAAATTGCTAGATTAGTTGATGATGACTTTGCTATATATTCTGGAAATGATGATTCTACTCTACCACTACTTTCTCTAGGTGGTGTAGGTGTAATTTCTGTACTTGCTAATATATGCCCTAAAGAAAGCCATGATTTAGTTTATAGCTTTTTAGACGGAAATATAGGTCTTTCTAGAAAACTTCAATTAGATTTAAAACCTCTAATTGATGCTTTATTCTTAGAGGTAAATCCTGTCCCTGTAAAAACTGCTATGAATCTTATAGGTATGGAAGTTGGAAATTTAAGACTTCCACTTGGTCATATGCAGCCAAATAATCTAGAATTACTAAAAAAAGAATTAAAATGTGCAAGATTTGAATTAAAATAGTTCAAAACTAAAATATTTATTAAAACAAATTATAAAAAGAGGATATTAAATCTACTTTTTTAAGTAATTTAGTATCCTCTTTTATTTATAATCTATTTGTAATTTTATTTTCTATATAATCTAATTAAATTTCTTTTTTACAAAATACTACAATGCTTGAAATCACAAATAATACACTTGCTCCTAGTGTACTATAAAGTGATTTTATAACTTCTGAAATCTCAACATCACCTTTTAGTATATCCATATTTACGTTTATAAGTTGAATTGGGTTATAATCTTGAACTTTCGGTATAATATTTAAAACCAAAAGTATTCCTACTATAACTCCACAAAATAACATAGAACCATAAGATGTTTTAAATAAAATCCCGCCCAAAATTATTGTACTTATTAAAAATATTCCAAATACCCATACAAGGCTCAAAGAAAATAACAGATTTTCGACCTGTGTATCTTCCCAAAATAGCATCGAGTATAAAAATGTGACTAATGCAGATAAAAAATAAGTAAATGTCCAAACTAATGTTGATGATGTGAATTTTGATAAAACTACAGTTTTTCTAGATAGCCCTTTTGTAAGCATGTTGATTAGAGTTCCTTTTGATAATTCGTTTGATATTAATCCGCTAAATATTATAACTAGTATAATCAGTCCCATCTGCGTAGTATTTTTAAAAAATTGTGTCCAAGAATCAAAAATAGTCGGTTCTGGCAAACTTATTTTTATGCCCTCTTCCATCAAAGATTCCATTAAATCTGGTGTGAATTTTGCCACGACTGGATTCATAAAACCAAATATTAAAAATACAGTCACAATCAAAAGTAATTTATATGTTTTAGTCAGTTCAAAAAGTTCTTTTTTTGTAAATGCTAAATACGCTCTCATTTTATTGCCTCCATAAATAATCTTTCTAGTGTTGGCTCTTGAATTCTTATATATATTGGATATAAATCCTTATCTATTAATCCCTGCATAACTTCTCTTTGAACTTCTTCTATATTGTTTGAGTGAAGGTAAATAGTGTTTTCGCTTTTTTGAATCTCATTTATATTAGAATTGTCTTTAATTATTTTTAAAAACTTTATAAAATCTTCTTTATTTTTCATTCCAACTTCCAAACAATCCACCATATGACCTTTTTTGATTTGTGATAAATCTCCACTTAGAGCAATTTTTCCCTCTCTAAGTATTGCAATTTCGTCGCATATTCTCTCAACATCAGATAGTATATGAGTTGAAAATATGACTGTAGTTCTTTCTTTTACTTTTAATAAAATATCTAAGATTTCTTTTCTTCCTATTGGATCTAATGCTGATGTCGGTTCGTCACATATAAGAAGTTTGGGCTCATTTAAAAGCGCCTGTGCAATACCCAGTCTTTGTTTCATCCCTCTTGAAAACTTGCTTATCTTTCGTTTTTTATAATTACTAAGTCCCACAAGTTCTAATAACTCTTCACTCTTTTTCTTTATATCGCTTTTTTTCATATTTGTAATTTCGCCGCATAATTTTAGATATTCATGTGGAGTCATATATCCGTAGTATTCTGGCACATCTGGAAGATATCCTATAAATTTATTTGTTTTAGTTTCGCCAAATTTAACTTCCTCTCCACATACTCTTATAATTCCACTATCAGGTTTTAAAAAACCTAAAATCATCTTCATTGTAGTTGTTTTACCTGCCCCATTTTCTCCAATAAAACCGAAAATGGAGTTTTCTCTTACTTTTAAATTAAGTCCATTTATAATATTATTTGAGCCAAAACTTTTATATAAATTATCTATCTCAAGTATATTCACTATTCCTCACCTCTACCAAATATAAAATAAAATATTGGGCCTATGATTTGTATAAACAAAACTACTATTATCCATATAGCTTTATTTCCAAATCTGTAGTTGGGGTGTTTTATAACATGTATTAATGCAGTTATAGCCAATATAAATTCTAAAATTATAACTGGTAATAATAATGCTAAATTATTTGTAATCTCACTCATATATTTACCTCCTTATATTAATTAGTTTCTAGTGCGAGCACACATGATTTAAATCTATAGTCGTCTTTTAAATCTGAAAATATAGGATTATCTTTTACACCACTTATAACACTTTGTTTTATTAATTCATGGCTTCTTGGTGTATTTACTCCTAAATCTAATTCCTTTAACCAATTTTCGATTTTGTCAAAAAATTCATCACCTCTTAATTTGAAATTATATATATTTTTTATACATACATCTGTGTATTTTTGTATTAACTCTAAAGCTTTTTCATTTTGTTTATTAATTGCATATCCTTGTGCAGTTGCAAGATATAAATTTACTGTTGTATTTGGATGTAGCTCATCTAAATTGAACAATTCACATATTCCAGCTGCTCTTTTAAAACATTCTTCAATAATATCTAATTTATCCATATTTAATACAATTTGTTGAGATATATTACCCACTAAACTTATAAGATTTTGATATATACAAATTTGAGTAATTTCACTTGCTTTATTCATATTTCCTAATAATTTAAAGCTCATGCTAATAAGCTCGGCATCTTGACTAAAAGTTTTTACATCCTCTCCTAATATTTCTAAAACTTCTGTTGGTTTATTATCCATAATCAATGAAAGTAATTCTAAATTTATTGCATCTTTTATTAATTGAGGATTTTCACTTTCTTCTCTTATTCTTATACATAATTCTCGTGCTCTATTTAAAACTTTTTCTTTATTATTAAATAACATATAGTGGTTTAAATAAAGTACTACCATTTGCTTTAAAAATTCAAAACAAGAATAATATTTTTTTATATACTCCTCACATTTTCCAAAAACATCATTTGGATCTTTTTGAGCAAATTCTTGTGCTAATTCATAATAAATCTTTTGTATATCTTGTTTTGTAAGCTGTGGCTCATATCCAATAAGCTCATCTAAAGATATATTAAATAATGTCGCAAGTTGAGGAAGTAATACTATATCCGGGTATGTTATGTTGTTTTCCCATTTTGAAACTGATGATTTTGATACTCCTATATAACTCGCAAGTTCATCTTGCGTAATTCCTTTACTTCGTCTAAATTTCGTTATGTTTTTTCCTATGTTAATTTTATTCATATATTTCACCTCTTTATATTTAAATTATATGTTTTAAATTAATACCAAACAATGGAGTTAAAAGCTACTTTTGTAGAAAAAGTTTCTCAAAGTGAAACTTTTTTAATTCTATCCACAACTACATAAAAATATAATAATCTACTACTTAGATTTATAATTTTTTATATTGAAAAATATTTTTCCATGTGTTACCATAAAATTGTAATTAAAATATATACAGGGGAGCTTTTGCTGAGATTGAATTTTTTCTAAACCCTCCGAACCTGCCGGATAATGCCGAGAAGGGAGTTTATATTATTGTATTTATATACATTAATTTGAATCTTCATCGTACATTATTTGTACGATTTTTTATTTTGTATGATAAATTTTAATAATTTTCAAAACACATCTAAATGTATTTATATAAAATAAATCTATCTATTTGAAAATTATTTAAAATGTATATTTTATTGTACAAAATTTCTACAATAGTTTTAATCTAAATTCCTTTCCAATAAAATCTCCATGTATATATATTTTCAATATTGTTTAAATTTAACTAGTTAAAAATACTTGCAAGTAATTATATTTTAAATCTAAATTTAAGGAGAAAAATATGAATTACACAACTCAAATGGATGCCGCAAGAAAAGGCATTATAACAAATGAAATGAAACAAGTAAGTGAATACGAAAATATAAATATAGACGAATTAGTAAATTTAGTGGCTCAAGGTAGGGTTTGTATTCCTGCGAATAAAAACCATAGATGCTTAAAACCTTATGGTATTGGCAAAAAATTAAAAACTAAAATAAATGTAAACCTTGGAACATCTAGAGACTGTCTCGATATGGATTTAGAAATGCAAAAAGTTATGAGCGCTGTAAATATGGGAGCCGAATCAATAATGGACCTTAGCTCTTATGGAGACACTCAAAAATTCAGAAGAAAATTAATAAAAGAATGCCCTGCAATAATCGGTACAGTACCAATATACGATGCTGTTGTCTATTATAACAAACCACTTAAAACTATCACTGCGAAAGAATGGATTGATGTAGTCAGAATGCACGCCCAAGATGGTGTCGATTTTATGACTATTCATTGTGGTGTAAATAAACATACAGCAGAGCGTTTTAAACAATCAAAACGCCTTACAAATATAGTATCTAGAGGTGGGTCTATAATATTTGCTTGGATGGAGTTGACAGGAAACGAAAACCCATTTTTTGAATTTTATGATGAAGTTTTAGATATTTGCAGAGAATATGATGTGACAATAAGTCTAGGAGATGCATGCAGACCAGGAAGTGTCCACGATGCTGGAGATATATCTCAAATAGAAGAATTAGTAACATTAGGTGAACTTACTAATAGAGCTTGGGCAAAAGATGTTCAAGTTATGATAGAAGGTCCTGGCCATATGCCACTTAATCAAATAAAAGCAAATATGGAAATCCAAGAAACTATATGTAACGGTGCCCCTTTTTATGTATTAGGTCCTCTTGTTACAGATGTCGCTCCTGGATACGATCATATAACTTCTGCAATAGGTGGAGCAATCGCTGCAACATATGGAGCTTCTTTCTTATGCTATGTCACTCCAGCTGAACACCTTCGACTTCCTAATCTAGAAGATGTAAAAGAAGGTATAATAGCATCTAAAATCGCAGCCCACGCTGCTGATATTGCCAAGGGAATTCCTGGCGCAATAGATTGGGATAATAAAATGAGCGAGGCTAGACGTGAATTAGATTGGGAAAAAATGTTTGACCTAGCAATCGATAGCGAAAAGGCAAGACGATACAGAGCTGAATCAAAACCAGAAAACGAAGATACTTGCACAATGTGTGGAAAAATGTGTGCAGTTAGAAATATAAATAAAATCCTAAAAGGTGAAGACGTAGATATAATGGAATAAATCTAAAAATATCAGACTCATTTTTAGATTTAATACCTAATACGCTAACAAATAAAAAGACGGGTAATTCCCGTCTTTTTATTTTTCATTTATTTTATTTAATCTTTAATTATTAATCTTTTAATTCAGATACTATTCTTAATAAATCAAGTAATATATTTACAAAGTCTAAGTATAAATTAAGTACATGTATTGATAAGTCATTTCTACAAGTTACTCCGCCAGATTGAATATCGTATTTTAATAAACTCACATCATATAAGATATATGCCGAGAATAATATTATACCTAGTCCACTTACTGCTATATTAAAAACTGTTCCTTGTATAAATATATTTACAATACTCATTCCTATAAGAACTACTAATCCTACAAGTAAAGTACTTCCAAGCCCAATATAGTGTCCTGCTGGTTTTCTATGTGATATCAATGCTAATAAAGCGAATAATACACATGTCCCTAAAACTACATTCATAAATAATGTTGTCCCTAAATCATATAGGTAGTAAGTTAAAATAGGATACATAAGTATACCATCTACAAAAGTAAATAGATATACAAAGTTCATTGAAAAACTTCTAGGTATTACATTTTTTCTAGATAACAATGAAAATAATAAAAGACCTACAACTAAAACCCCTATAAAAATATTAGCAACATATACTAATGATGCTGGAATAAACATTTTTCCAAATAAAAAACCAATAAACATAAATACTATTGATATAGATAGATATTTGAATACTGCTTCCATTGGATTTTCTACTGTCATATAAGTTGATTTATTCATAATTTTACCTCTCCTTCTAAATTTATATTTTTATAATTTATACATCTTTTATAATTTAATTATATAACTCTTATTTATATTAAATTATTACTATTTGGTAAAATTTATTGTATTTTTAATTTTCTTTGTTTACAATTCTGTTTTTTATTTTTTCCATGCGTAAGTCTAAGTCTGCACTAATTTGAGCACAGTCTAATAATTCTCGCCTTAATAACTCTTCTTCATCTTGTGGTATATCTTTTTTATAGCTAAGTTTATGTTCTAAACTAGCCCAAAAATCCATAGCAATAGTTCTAAGCTGTACCTCTACCCTCATATTTTTCTTTTCATCTTTTAAAAATATCGGTATTTCAACGATAAGATGAAGACTTCTATAACCATTTGGCTTTGGATTTTTTATGTAATCTTTCACCTCAATTAATTTTATATCATCTTGTTGCAATAAACAGTCAGCCAATACATATATATCTTCCGGAAAAGAACATATCACTCTTACTCCTGCTATATCATTTAAATTCTTTTCTATAGATTCTACAGTAAGCGGCACATCTTTTTTAGCTAACTTTTTTACTATACTATCTGGTGATTTTAATCTAGTTTTGATTGTTTCAATTGGATTTCTATCGTATTCAAGCGAAAATTCTTGATTCAACACTTTAAATTTTGTTTCTACTTCCATAATGGCGCACTTATAGTAAGCCATCAATCTCTTGAAAGGCATAACATTATATTCAAATTTATCAATAGCATTATTGTTGACTAATGCTTTAACAACCGGATCAACTAATTTTCCTCTTATCATACTCTACATAACTCCTATATACTCTCATTATTTAAAACCTTAAATTAGATTATCTTTTGAAATATAAAGAAATATAATTTCATATATACTATAAAATATTTATACCCAATTATTTTCAAAGTATAAATAAGATC
>NZ_JADPET010000008.1 GCF_015667935.1 Clostridium sp. 1001270J_160509_D11
TTATAATGTAATACTTTCTTTTAAAATTATATGAATATAAAACCCAAAAGTACATTTCTATTATAAATAAAAATACTCCCGTAAAACGGGAGTTATTTTTTTATATCTAGTCTTCAAATTTTTCTAAGAAAGAATGTCTAACACCATCTTGTTCCCATCCTAAAACTGAATCAAGATATACATTGTTAGCAGCTTTGAATATTGATTTTTCAACTTCTTGATATTCTTCACCTAGATTTTTAATAAGTTCTTTTACTTCGTATCTCTTATTACCTGTTTTCTTAGCAGCAACCATACATGCACAGTTAAGTGGCATAATTCCACTACTTTGTATAAATCTTATTATACTTTCTTCTCTTATATAGTAAAGAGGTCTTATTATTTGCATTTTGTCGTAGTTGCTAGATTTTAATTTAGGCAACATAGTTTTAAAGTTACCTGCACATAATAAGTTAAGCATTGTAGTTTCAATTACATCATCAAAATGGTGTCCTAATGCTAATTTATTACATCCTAATTCTTCTGCTTTGTTGTATAATGCTCCCCTTCTCATACGAGCACACATATAACATGGATAATCTTCTGCTATTTCACCTGCAACATCAAATATATTTGTATCAAATATTGTAAGTGGTATATTTAAATATTCACAGTTTTCTTCTAATAACTGTCTTATATTTTTATGGTATCCTGGGTCCATAGCTAAAAATACTAAGTCAAATTTAACTTGTCCGTGTTTTTGTAATTCTTGGAACATTTTAGCCATAAGAAGACTGTCTTTTCCACCAGAAATAGCTACTGCTATTTTGTCTCCTTCTTCAACTAATTGATAATCTTTTATAGCCTTTATAAATTTAGACCATGTATATTTTCTATATTTTTTTATTATACTTTTTTCTATTTCTCTTAAAGGCTTTTTTTCTTCCGTAGGCATAATTATTTTACAGCCTTCACCTGCTAATTTACTCATTAAATCACCTCATCAATTTAAAACATGAAATTAATTTTATCATATTTCATAATATACATTCAAGTCTATAAACCTTCTTTATTTCTTACTTTTAAGTTCGCAATAATTTATACATTAATTTTTATATATACAATTTGTATATTCCTATATCTAATGTAACATTTTAACCCGCTTTTAATATTATATATTAAGGTAGATATTACTTATTCTATCATATCATCAAGGAGGTTTAAACATAATGGAAAAAACTAGAGGTATAAAAACTAATTGTGGTGACCAATTGGCAAGACCATATGTAAATAATCAGACTCTAACTAAAATGTATAACTTATGTACTGCTTTAAAATACGGTAGCTTATTCCCAGAATTATACTTATTTAATTCTGAAAATTACAATGCTTACCTTTATGAATCACCAAAAAATAGATTGGGAGGTAGAAGATAATGAGACAATCAACTTGTAGATACGACCTTATAAAAGCCGTTATGGAATTAGGTTTTGCTGCTGTAGATATGAATTTATATTTAGATAATAATCCTGAAGACAAAACTGCCGTAAACACTTACAATTCTTTTGTCTCTCAATATGCAAAAGCTAGATGTGCCTATGAAAAACAATACGGCCCTTTAACAAATTTTGGACACGCTCCAAGTAACTGTCCATGGCAATGGGTTGACGAACCTTGGCCTTGGGAAAAAGAATTTTATATGTAAAAAATAGGAGGATTTAAATTATGTGGATTTATGAAAAAACACTAGAATATCCAGTAAATTTGAAGTGCCGCGATCTTAGAATGGCTAAAGTTATAATGGCTCAACTTGGAGGCCCAAATGGCGAATTAGGTGCAGCGCTTAGATATTTACAACAAAGATACACTATGCCTACAGGAAAATCAAAAGGATTATTGACAGATATCGGAACTGAAGAATAGGTTCGTTAATGCTATACATAAAATAAGCTAAGGAAAATAACTTCCCTAGCCTTATTTTACAATATAAATAACATAGCACACAATACACCAATACCAAAGTATGCTATGCGTCCTGCTACTTCTAAGATAATTTTATTCATACGCCCACCTCCTTTTTAGGAGTATGGTCGCATCATTATACTTTTATACTATTTTTCAAAAGTTTCTACATATTTTGGAGATGCTGTTATATATACTCCTGATTTTAGCTTATACATATCTGTACCTGTTCTTTCAATTCTTTCTACTACAGTATATACCCCGCCTTTTTTTATAACTCCTATTACACTCGCAGAAGTGAAGTCCGGTTTACTATGCATATTTATATCCTCTTTTATTTTTACGTATAATGTTTTATCTGTAGTAGTTGTATTATTAGATCCATATTTATATGCTTTTAGTAGTGGATAGAAGTTGTTTTCAAATGCCTTTCTTGTGTTCCCGAATCCCATAAAATTAGTACCCGGGCAAGTTTTTCTAGATTTATACTTGTTGTAATCTCCTAAATAAGTACCACCACTAGTAAACCAAGCATGAGGTCTTATATAAGTAGAATTTATAGGTAGATTGAATTTTTCTGC
Source organism: Clostridium sp. 1001270J_160509_D11 (assembly GCF_015667935.1). GTDB lineage: Bacteria > Bacillota > Clostridia > Peptostreptococcales > Peptostreptococcaceae > Intestinibacter. Next base: position 2,523 of record NZ_JADPET010000008.1, read on the forward strand.
TAATAAGGCAAATACAAATATAACTGCTTGTTTTTGCTCCTCTGTCATTGCATCTTGGCCTTTATCAAAGTTACCATATATTTCAATACATATCGCATTAGCATTCCAACCTTTTATACCTATTGGAGTTGAATTAAGATTTCTTCCTGTTGTAATTTTGCCATTAGGGAAAATATTGAAGTGTTGTGCTATATAATGTCCATAACCATCAGAACTCCCCCACGTAGTTTTTCCATAAGAATCTAATGCCATTGTTCTTCCTAATTCTCTATTATCGCCATAAACTCTTTTATCTGTGCCATTCCACGTTTCATAATCCGGTAATGCCATGTGATGCACTTGTAATTTATTTATTTTTCTAGTTGGTTTTTGCTTATCTAACCATTCTTTAAACTCTTTTTCAGTCTCTAATAATGTAAATCCATTTTGAATTTTCATTTCATCAAATCCTTTCTTGAAATTAAAAAAAGTGCTTAAAATTCGACCTTCTAAATTCGATTCTAAGCACCTTACAGTTATCTTATAAAGTATTTATACCTATTTTTCTATTAAATTCTTAAATGCTTGATGTAAGCCTGTAGATGCTAAACCACTAAATAATCCACCAAGTATTACTTCTGGGCTTATATATCCAGCTATCCATACGTTTAAAATACAGCCAAGTACTGCCATTATGCATGGTATATATTTATTTTCTATAAAACTAAAACTTGTTTTAATTACATATCCTATACATACACAAATACCAACTACAACTAAAACTAAATAGTTGCCTAATAAATTTAAATCAAACATATTTACCTCCTATTTAAATAAATTATTTTGAATTGCATAAAAGAAAAAACTAACCAATGCTGTTATAATTGCATAAGTTAGTTTGTTTAAGTTGATTGCTAATTTGTCTATTGTATTGCATAGATTTTCTATTTTTACTGCCATTTCTGCCTGTGTATTTTCTAGTTTGTCTATTCTTTCAGAATGCCTTTGCAGTCTTTCATCGTGTCTTTTTAATGTATCTTTCAACCATTCATCATTCATGCAAAACTCCTTTCTAAATAAAAAGAGCAGCTAAATTAATAACTGCTCTTTATGATCTTGCTTTTTAGAATAATATTATATTTTACCTATAATGAATATTCATTTACTAATCTTCTTAATTCATTAATATATTCTTCAACTATACTGTCATCTTCCCATTCTTCTTTTGATACGCAACTATAATGGTCTATAAAGCGAGTTATTTCCTCTCTTTCTCCATGTAATTTAACAAAAGGAGCTAAACATACTAAAGCAGCAGCAAGAGGATTATCTCCTAAAAAATCTGTGTTAGCAACTCCCATAGCTTCACATCTATCGCAATTATAAACCCTTCTTACTATTCCTTCTAAATAACTTTTATTTTGCCAATTCATCAATTTCACCTCCCACTATACCATAAATAGTATAGAAAGAGGTTAGATTTTGCAATAAAATAGGGAAATTTAAGTTCGCAATCTTTTTTAACTAAGACAACATTTTTTTCTTATAATTTATCGCAACGTTTAAATAATCAAGCGTTGTATCTATGCATGTATATTCTTCTAACAGAATATACTCTTCGTTCATAATTAAACCTCCTTTTAATTATTAAATATCTATTTCTAAATCATATTTAATCCAATTTATAAAACTTGACACATCTTCAATTCCATATCCTTGTTCTAATGAATTTTCAGATAAAAATTCTTCCCTAATTAATCTACTTAGAAATAATCTAAATTCATTTTCTGATAAATTTAATAAATATTCTTTAATATCTTCTTTTGAGTGATTAATTCCACTATCTGTTGCTCCAGTATCATAAGCGAATCTTTCCAATATTTTATCTTTCATAATATAATCTCCTTTCTAATTTTTAAATGGTGTACCTTTATACTCCACCATATCGCAAAACTAAGTACGCAATATTTTTAAATTGCGAACTAATTATTATGAAGTTTTTACAATTTTAATTCCTATTATTGTAAAATCACCAGCACATACATCATTTCTTGAAAGTCTAAACCCTAAAAAATCTTCAGTTCCATTTATGTCGATGTGAAAATATTTTATTAATTGTACTTTCCCATTTTCTCCACAGGGTTTTTCTATCGTAGATGTCGTGTTAGTTTGTATACCTCCAATAGAAATTTTTGAATAATCCAATGTTATTCCGTAATTCCCATCGTTTATTTCAGAATTATTTACAATCATTATGTATATATCAAAACTATTCCAATTTGGGCATGGTATTGTTGTTGATATACTGCTTTCATCTTTTGTTTTACCGCTTTCAAAATTCCATCCCTGTATAGCCCCAAAATTAGATTTTGTAGTAGTCCCTGTAAAATCGATAAAATCACAACCCATTATATATTTTTCATTTAATTTCAAACTATTAATTTCAGGTATTTTTTCCCATATATAAGATTCACCTATTTTTTCACATTTATATAAAACATCGTTTACATTTGCTATTACATTGAGATAGTTTGAATTTGCACTAGGGAGACCGTGAGTTAACATAGCGTATGCTGGAGCTGTTCTTGCTATATAAGCATCAACGATTAAATTACCCCTTGAAATATTCCTATATGAATTATTAACAAGTTTCACATCTCCATTTGCTGTATTTCTAACATAATTGCCTCCAATACATCTTATTCCGCCATTGTTATGCTTTATGACTATTGCTGAATCAGAAAAATTTGTAAATCCTCCACCAGTTATTGTCACATTATTAGCATTGTTGACTTCAATAAGAAATGGTTTTTTACCAGTTGTTGCTTCAAGTCTATTTCCGTTAAAATAACAATTGTTTATATTTATACTGCCATATACTCCCCCACCAGTTTTAGGGTCTCCAATTCTTATACTTACATCTTCATGTTGCTCAAAGTAACAATTTTCTAGTGTAAAACATTGTATGTCATTACCAGCTATATACACATCAACATTATTAAGTAAAAAACCACAACTGAATAATCCACTTGCATGACTTGCATTATTCTTAGTTTGACCTCTATCAGTGTCATAATATCCAACATAAACACCTAAATCACATTTATTAAATCTACAATTTGTAAAACGCATTATATCACTATAATATCCAAGTGCTAATCCTGTTCCACAATTTGTAAAATTAATTATATTTGCTAAAGTATAAGTACAATCGTGAAATCTTATTCCTATATCACAATTATCTATTAAAAGTGAATCAAATAAATAAGAACCTCCAACTGTTCTACTATCTATGCCTAAACTATTATTGTTTCTCGTTCCTAAAAGTGTCATATTTTTGATTTGTATGTTATTCTTTGATGCATCAGAACCTAGATTTATTATAGACCCTCCATTTGCTTTTATAATTCTAGTCGCTCTCATTGAAGTACCAGTTAGTGCTACTCCTCCAGTATATAATAAATCTGGGATTTTATTACAACCTTTTACCGTTATAGTATTCGTTATTTTATAATCTCCATCAGGAAATTTTATAGTTGCGCCTTTACAATTCAATTCTACAAAATTTATTATACTTTGTATTGCCTCTGTGTCGTCTGTCTTACCATCTCCCACTGCTCCACTAAGTCCAAACGGTGGAAATTTAACATTGATTTCTAATGATTCAATAAAGTTCGCAGTATCTTTACATTGCGAACTAACATTACTTATACCTTCTTCCATTCTGTTTAACTCTGCTGTTGTAATTTTTTCTTTTGCTACCCATGTTTTTTTAGCAAAAGTTCCGTCTGCATTAGTAGATGCTACAGGCTCTGCATAAGTAGCTATAGCATAATCTGCTATAGCCTTGTCTACTTCATTTGTTGTATTCGTAGTTACTACTAGTTCGGAAATAGGAGTTGTGCAAGGTCTTTCTAGTACATGAAATTGTCCTTGTACTTTTGGAATTGTTACAGCCCCGTCAGTATCATCAAACAAATCAAATACCAAATCAAAATCTCCTACTTCTACTTCTTCATCAATCAGATCTTCTGTTACCTTTAGATGTATTTTCCCATTTTCAACTTCTCCTATTGCGTTTGCTACTTCTACTCCATTTGGTTTTATAACTGTTACTGCAGCATTTATTGCATTTGTCTCTTCAATTAAGTTTGTACTCCCTTTAAAATTAAAGCTTGCATTTTTTACAACAAAATAATAGTGTACATTCTTATTTCCTCTAAATAAATATATATCTTTATCTAGTTTTGCTGTATTTCCTGTAACCGTTACTGTGTAATCGTATTTTATCAAGTCGCTCCACCTCCCTAACTATTTAAAACATTCCAATATGTACTACTTCTTATATTTGCATCATCATTATAGAATTTAAGCAAATTTATAAGTACTCCTCCGTTACTTATATAATTCTTAAATGCAGATTTATAATTTGTAAGCCTTCCTTGATTGTAGGCTAATTTCCAAGTATCTATAAAACTATAATTTTGAATACTGCTTGTTCCCCATTCTAGGATATAAACATCTCTCCTAGCAGTGGAATAGTTTGCATATACTGCATTTACGGTACTTCCTGCTACTATATCAAAGTCAAACATTGCAATTCCGCTATCAGTTACGGTAAATATACCATCCAAAGTACGTTTAGAACCATTTGCATTAGTCCATGTTTGACCATCTAGAGAAGGTATATATATTTTAGTACCATATGGTAAGTTTTGAGCTGCAACAGTTTTTCCCATATAAGTCCCTAGTCCTGAACGACCATTTGAAGTCTTATCTGTTGCTGCATATCCAGTACATCTTGCATCTTTAAGTCTATAAATATAATTGTGTCCATTTATTGTACCTTGCTCGTTGAAACAATTTGTATACTCTTCTTTCACAGTAGTACCTCCTGAAGTTGAGCTATCTGCTTTATCCAATTCTGGAAGTCTTATAAAGAAGGCTTGGTTGTTTAAATTATATTTGCTATATATTATTCCCTGTTTATAACCGCTTGCCTCTGCAATATACCCATTGCCCATATAAATGGCAGTATGGTGAGTCTTAACTGTTGCCATATTAGATGTGGTTACGGTATATCCAGTATTTGCAAACATGATTATATCTCCAGCTTTTGCCCTTGTAAATCCACTGTCTGCATATCTCCAGAATGTTGCCCCATGTGCTTTTGCAGTAGATTGCAATGTTCCCATAGAACAAGTTAATCCTTTCATATAGCTCATTCCAGCTTTTTCATAACAACAACCTACAAGCGAAGAACAGTCAAACCCATAAGTTACACCTACTTGAACCCAACTTGGTTGATAATATGTTGTTCCTCCTACTGTCTCAACTTTTCCCTTAATGGTTACCATACTACTAAGAGAAGTTGTTCTCCAATATTGGGAGTACCACGCAGTATGAGCTGTACCCATATTTACTATTTTCATAGCTGTGTCACATATTGTCTTACGCAAGTCTGATACACCTGTATTAGTTCCTCCTCCTGATGTTCCTCCACTACTTGTAACCTTAGTGCTTGGTCTTACTGCCAATACAATAGTACTAGGTTGTTGGTTTTTTACCAAATCTTTTTTCAAACCTACATACCAGCCATCTGTGTGTTTCTCTCCAGGATTACTCATCGCCGTAATTATTTGTGCATTTCCGCTACTATCTTGTCCTATGCAAATTGCTCCTGTACTAATGTATTTCCATCTTGTAGGGTAGACATATGCTCCACTACTTGTTTTTCTAGCATAAAAAAGCAAATCTCCTTTTTGCAAATTACTATAATCAGATTTAGCTTCAAAAGTTTGTCCTTTGTTGTAGAAGAATTGCGCTATTTCTGCACAGGTTCTAGCAAGGTTTGAGCCATTTATAGGAACTATTGCTCCTGCATATGCACTATTTTTAGCCATTATGTTATTTCTATAATTGTTAAAGTTTACTAAACTTGAATAAGGAGAATCTGTATAAGAATATCCCATAAGACAAAGTAACATTAAAGTAGATTCATCTATCATTTTCCAATAGTTCCCCGATGTAGATTTCTCCCATATACTATTTGTAGCCCCTTGCGTACCACTTGCACTAGTGTTACATGGTGTAGAATCTCCGTAAGTGAACCCGTTATCCCAACTTTTCGCTGATGTGTAATTATTTCTCGCAGTGTAGTAAGACTCTGCAAAAGATGCCACTTTTGCTCCATCATATAGCTCATTTGTCACTGTAGCTGTTCCAGTAGTTACTTTTACATATGTAGTGTTATTAGTTACCCATCCATATTCACCGTTATAGCTTATTTTGTACCAACCTGTAGTGCTATCTGTTTCTAGTATATCTGCTGTAAACCCTTTTTGTACTATGCCGATAGAAGAATTACTTGTTCCTGGTCCACTTCTCACATTAAGATTATCTGCTAAAACTTCTACTTTGCTTACAGTAGTTGTTCCATTTGGATCTCCAGATATAATTTCTACATATTCACTTTTATTTGTTATATATGCATAGCCACCTTCAAATTTAATTTTGTACCAACCAGTTGAACTGTCTACTCCTACTATTTCTACTGTATCTCCGTTAGTTAGGAGTCCTGCATATTCTCCATCTGTCCCTGGAGTCTTTCTTACATTAAGTGCATTGGCTAATATTCTACCTATTGCTTTTACATCTGTTCCAATATCTCCGCTTTCTTCTCCTTTAGCCGTTCCTACAACTACCAATTTTATATCATCTACTACTAAATAGTCCTCAAATTCGTCTGATAGAAATTCCACACTGTAAACTCCGTAAGTTGCAATCTTGTCTGTAAGGTCCTTCGGTAATTTTCTATCTTCTGTAGCATTATAATCTATAATTTGCGCTCCACTTCCATCTCCAGTTAGTGGGCTTGTTAATGGATCTAACTTATAATATGCTGTATATTCTCCATTTCCAAGTTGGAATCTAACTCTTGGTATTGGAGCAGTAGTATTATTATCAGCTCTCGTCATTCTTAAGTACATATTATAACTGCCCAAAGTCTTTAGATATTCCTCCATGGAATCATCTGTATCACTTATAAATACTGCGTACCCGTGCATATATTTATAATCTTCTTTAAATTTTCCTTGTCCTACAAGATTAAGCATACTTGTTTCTGCGTTTATTCCTTCGCCCTCGTAGTTTGTATATTGTTGGCTAACTCCAAATATCGCTAGAGTATTTGTATTATCATCACCACTATAAGTATCTTGGAATAGTGAATTTACTTTGCTATAGGTGCTAAACTCATTAAGGTTTATCGAAGAACTTGCTATCTCGCAAGGGGAATCGTTTGTGTAGTTTGGTACATTTGTAGTCGAACTAAATAAACTTGAAATATTTAAAGATGCTAATTTATTTACATTTCCTCTACAAAGAGATACAGAAATTTTAGATGCTCCATCTCCAGTTGCAATCGTGTCTAAATTACTTATGTCGCAGGCAATTATATCTAAAGTATTATGGTCTTGACATTTAAATCCTGTTCCGTCTTTGGACTTGCCTCTAATTCTTAAATATTGTAGCCTTATATTACTGTTATGATATAAAGCTACCCCTCCTACATCTTCAATTTCTAAACAACCTAATTTGTTTATTTGCTCAGAAGTTACCTCTGAGGCGTTTATATCACTAATTCTTACATTCTCTGCGGATGCAAGAAATATTCTGCAATTCGTGTCCTCTATTACACTTCCCTCTTTTAGTTGTAATAGTGCATCGTCTCCGAATTCAATATAGAATACAGTTCCGTAAAAGTCTTGAAATACTATTTTTTCTCTTATTCGTACTCCTGCTTCCAGATGTATAGTAATTGCATTAAAGAACATGCATCCATCTTGTTTAATAGTCCTCAATACAGTTTGAAGGCTATCTGCTTTGTTAGTTTCATCACGTCCCGAACCATCTCCAGTTGCAATTTTCCCAACATAATAATCTTTAGTCCATCCTTGTTGTCTATCTATTATTTGTGCCGTTGGATAGTGGTTAAATCTCCCATCTACAGTCATATTAGCAAAATGTGCTCCACTAGCACCTATATCCGCCAGTTCATTCCCGTCTTTGTCTAATATTCTAAAACCTTCCTCGTCCATTACTGTCCTACCTACAAGGGATTCATTTTGGCTCTTATGGAAAATCTGAATGCCTTCCTCATCTAGCTGTATTGCCCCTTCATTGATACGCACTTTACCATCGCTTGATACAGAGAATGTAATATCTCCGTTTCCGTCTGGCACAGTTATATTTCTAGCATCTATATAAGTACCTTTGACTTTTCCAGCAGTAATTTTGTCAGCATTTAAACTTTCAATTAATGCTTCTTTAATTGCAGCATTTTCAAATATTTCTGTCCCATCTTGGATTTTATAAGTTGTAGCGCTTACTTGCTCGGAAAATACTGTACTTTGTCCATGCGTATTAGTACATCTTGCTCTATAATACCAAGTTTCATTAAAGTTTACTTGGTGCAAAAATGCACTTGCATGCCCTTTAAAAATTAAATTATCTTGCGTAGGGTTAAAATTTTCTAATTGGCTAGCATATATTTCATATATGTAATATGTTTTACTTTCATAAGTCCATACCAAAGATACACTTGCAAATCCTTCTCTTTCTACAGTTAATATTGGAGGATCTGGTAATGTATTAGGGAAATCTTCATCTTTTACTACATCATCTTTATCAGAAGAACTAGAATTATCCCCCACTGTAGCATTTTCTGAATTTGTATCACTCATGCTAGGTAATATATAACCCATTGTAATTATTCTAGTTTTATCCTTAATACTTTGTTTTTCTTGTATAATTCTACTTTCAAAATCTATGTCGTAGTCATCATCTAATATTATTACTGTATCACCTAGTTTGTAACTATAATGTTCATATCCTTCTATATCCTGTATGTCCTCAACATCAGCTTCATAGCTTACTTTAGGTTCTTTTGTTTCTTGTAGTTTGTTATATGTTGCTTGTAATAGCTCGGCTGTATCTGCTATATCTTTATTCTCATAGATACCTTCTAATCTGCCATATTTTCCTATAGAATCCAAATCCTCAATATATTTTTTACCAGAAGGCTTGTCACATGGATTTCCATTTGCTATGGACCAAACCACATCAGCAAAATCAATCAACCTTGTATATCCCCCTGTTTCTTCTCCGGTTTCATCAGTTGTAGGTAAACTTGCACCTCGCCCATATAGCACATTATAATGTTCTTCATCAGCTATATTTCTTTTTATTTCTTTTACATTTGTGTCATATGTAAATCTTATTCCACTATCTTGGCCTAATCTATTTAATATATCTATATATTTACTTAATGTATTAGCATCTTCATTAAATTCTATTCTAGGTCTTATTTCTCCACCAAATTTTTCTGCAATATTATTAAGTGCCTTCCAACTAGAAATATAATAAAAATTTATATCTACATTAGTTTCAAATTCTCCTATAATACCTACATTGTAATTTGTATCTTCTAAAGCTTTTGTAATGGCCTGTAAACAGGTCCCATTTGTAATTCTTTTGTCTGTAATAATCTTGCTATTAGTACTATAATAGTCATGTATGCAATATAGCTCTTTTATATCATCGCTAAATATAGTATCAGTAATTTCTTTTATTATAAACAGTTGAAATTCTCCGTTTAAATCAAAAAAACCTAATTTATTTTCTTTAATTAGGTTTTTACTCAAATTTATATTAAGTTTTATTTCATATTTATAAGTGGAGTTAATCTGTCTATCCATTGTATCTTCTTCAGTATCGCTAAAATTTAAAATTTCTAGCATATTGTCATTTTTATCAAAGATATATAGCATATTAATTAACACCCCCTTATATATATCTATTTCTGTATTTTATTTTCACATCGGCATTACCTGTATTTAATGTATATATATTTTCACCCTTAGCCAGCTTATGGAATCTACTATCTAATGTCAATATTTGCATTTTTACAATGTTATTTACAGTAATTTTTTTAGTTTTCATATCTATAATAATTTCATCGTCAGTTAAAAAATTATGTTTTAACCTAATATAATTATTGTATTTACTATTACTAACACTTAATTTTAATTCACTGCATGCATTTGTAACTTTTAAAATTATTGTTGGATATACTTCTTCCGATGTACCCATGTAATTTATTTTCATATTACTGCTTTCGTATTCTACTAAATTAATTCTATCTGGATTTAAAATTAAAAAATCAATCTCAAAATTAGCCGTATAGTTATTCGGTTCTAAATCTGGTGCGTTATTAACTATAGCTTCATAATAATAATCTCGTCCTGGTAGCACAAGCTTTGTTGCCTTCCAGTTATCACCTTTTAACCATTCATTTAGTTCAGTTATTTTATTAATGTCCATCAGCATTTTAAATCCTTTTTTTACTGTGCAATAAACTTTTACTATCTTTGTTCCAAATTCAGTTTTCTTATATTTAGAGCCATAGTTAGAAGATATTACAGTATTGGTTATATCTCCGATTAGCGGTTCTTCTATTTTCGTTATAATAACAAAATCAGGTATAGGCTTTTCATTATAATATAACTTATACAACTGTAACATCTCCTTTCAATTTTTTATTTCTATTTATAAGAGTTTGCAATTTTTTATCTATAGCATCTGTTAATTTATTAAGATCTGATTCATTTTTAACAGTAACATCACCAAAATTAATATTAACATTATATGTATAAGGTCTTGTATCATTATCTAATTTCTTATCCAAATACTTATAAAAATTATCTAGTGGTAAGATTGCTTCCATTTCGTTATGTCTAAGGCTCTTTATCCTTAGCTCCTCTTAGTTTTCTAAGAGTATCGGACTATATCTTAACCCTCGGCTTTACGTTAGGGTTGTCAGCACTCGTGGATATTTCTGCATATAAAAAAGATACTATTTTAAGTATCTTTTTTACTTAGCTTACTCCATCTAGTCTCTACACGTTCCGTAAGTTTCCTTAACGGCTTCGCTCGGTATTAACATATCAGATAGTATATGTTCTATATTATTGAATTGTTTATAACTTATTCTTAGTAAATTTATTTTGTGTTTTAAGCAAAACTTAGTTTTAATATTATCATGGAGTTTGATATTTTCTAAATTATTTTTAAACACTAAAATTTCTTTAAAATGTTGTTCTCCATCGTATTCTATACATAAATTAAAACTTGGTATGTAAAAATCAAAAGGTAATTCTCTTTTATCTTTACAATCTTTAAATTTTTTTTGTGGTTCAAAGTGTATATTATTTTCTTCAAGAAAGTTTCTTATTTTTCTTTCTCCTTTCGACTCTATACAATAAGGGCAACCTCTAAATTTATTCAATATATTGTCTGGAGTTTTATAACATATTCTGCCACACTTTATATGTTTAAATCTTAGTGGTGTTTTCGCATCTATGTATTCATCTAATAATATAAATTCATCAGTGACTTTATTTAGTTGATTAATAAAGTCATTTGTTGTTTTTAAGTTATTTGCAGGTTTATCTTTTTCAAAATAACCTCTTCCAGTACATTTATCACATTTTATTTTATTGCTGTTTTTTATACTATCAAAACTACTTTCAAATATTTCTCCACATTCGCATTCTACTAAAAGTTTTTCTTTGCAATTAGTATAAGCATCGCTTAATAATTTTAGACCTACATCATTACAGTATTGTTTTACATAATTTATATTGTAAGTTCTATTTTTATTAGCATTTTTTCTGCCACACACATTGCATTGCCTTTTATTCATATCTTTAAATTGTTTAAATGTAGTTTTAAAAATATTACCACATTCACATTTGAAATTCATATAAGTATTGTAGTTTTTATATTCCTTTTCCAGTAACTCACATTTGCTATTTTCTTTCACAAAATTATAAACATCTTCAAATTTATATCTCACCTTAACCACCTCTTAGTATTATTATACCACGTTGCGAGGCGATTATGCTACTAATAAAACATTGCTATTTAACTTAGCCTTCACCGAATTCACTGACTTATTTTTTCTATAAGTTTCCTTATAGTGACCCAAATTTTTAGGTCCAGCTTCTCCACCTACCATAGCTTTATTCCCATTAAATCCAAATAAAGTAGGATTCGTCATAATACCCCCAGTTTTATAGTAACTAACCGAAAATTTAGGTACACTTGGAGGATTTAAACTTAATTTACCACTTATACTAAAATGGGGTAGTTTTATATGAGGAAATTTAAGACTTAAACTACTAAAAAAACCTTTTATTTTATCAAGCCCATTTTTAACAATATTTTTTGCTGTGTCTATTTTATTTTTAATATTATTTTTAATTGTTTCAAATTTTTGAGTTATCGGTGAAATCATTTCTTGTGCTTTTTGAATCGCTTGCGATTTCAATTCATTGAATTTGCCAATTGCACTTGTTTTCAATTCATTGAATTTATTAACAGCTTGTGTTTTCAAGTTATTCCACCAATTAATTATCGGACTTACCATTTCTTGTGCTTTACTTATTGCCTGTGATTTCAATTCATTGAATTTGTTTATCGCCTGTGTTTTTAACTCGTTAAATTTATTGATAGCCTGTGATTTCAACTCGTTAAATTTATTTATAACTGGACTTATTAAGTTACTTACAATTTCAATCACTTTATCTTTAAATGCTATGACATATTCTTTACAGTTTTCCCAAATCAATCGAAATGGCAATGTTATTAACTGAATATATGCATTAAATATACTTGCAATTAACATTAGTGCTACTTGTACTACATTGCAGATAGTTGTCCAAATATTACTCATAAATTCTGTAAACTCATTGAATTTTGTTTTACATCCCTCTACAAAATTTAATACTGCTTCTTTTATAGCATTCCAAGTATTTATTCCCCACTGTTTTATATTACTCCAGTTTGCTATCAATAAAGCGCCGATGGCTATTACCGCTACTATTACTGCCCCTATTCCAGATATAATACCAACTAAAGCACCTATGCCTATACCCAATGCAGCAGCTGCACTAGATAATGTTAAGAAGAAACTTATTAAACCACCTACTATTAATAATATAGGGCCTATTGCTGCCAAAAGTGCTGCAAATGCCATTATAGCAGTTTGGGCTGTAGGACTTAAACTTTGGAATCCTGTACATAATTTTGTTATAAAATCAGCACCTTTTTCTATTATCGGTAATAATCTTTCACCTATTGTAATAGATACACCCTCTAAAGCGGATTTCATTTCCACAATCGCACCTTTTGCCCCTTTTTGCATTGTTTCAGCCATGCTTTTAGCTTTACCATCACTATTTTCTATAGCATTTGTCAATTTTTTAAAGTCGCTTTCAGATGCATTTACGATAGCAGCCCATCCACTCATTGCATTTTTACCAAATATAGTTGTAAGCACCTGTGCTTGGGTAGTTTTATCAAGTCCACCTATTTTTTCTCTAAGGCTTTCCATCGTCCCCATTAAATCTATAGAACCATCTTTATTTTTTACTAATTCTATTCCATATTTAGACATGCATTGTTGCATTTCAGATGTTGGCTTTGCTAATCTAGTCAAGCCTGCTCGTAATGCAGTCCCCGCATTACTTGATTTTATACCTGCGTTCCCCATAAGTCCAATAGCCACCGATAAATCTTGCATTTTTATTCCTAACGTACCAGCTATAGGTCCCGCATATTGCATTGTTTCTCCCATCATTTCTATGTTAGTATTAGAATTTGTAACTGTTGCTGCCATAATATCTACAAACTTATTTGTATCTTTTGCTGAAAGTCCCATTGCTGTTAATCCATCCGTAACTATATCCGAAGTAGTTGCAAGATCTGTTCCACCTGCAGCTGCAAGATTAAGTACACCAGGTAATCCTTTTACCATATCCTGTGTTTTCCAACCTGCCATTCCCATATATTTAAGAGCTTCCGCACTATCTGTAGCACTAAATTTTGTCGTTCTTCCCATCTCTTTAGCTAAATTACTAAGTGTATCTAAATCTTTTCCTGTCGCCCCTGATATAGCAGAAACTTCTTGCATACCTGCTTGGAACTCCATAGCTGTTTTAGCGCTAGCTACTCCAATTCCTACAACTGGTGCAGTTATAGCTACCGTCAATGTTTTTCCTACTCCTGTACAAACCTTTCCTACCGTACCTAATTTTTTACTCATACTACTAGATATATTGCCTGCTTTTTTATCAACATTATCTAGCTTTTTCATCGCTTCTTCATCTTTTATAAGTATGGTCCCATAAAGCTTAAAAATCTCCATTAATATCCTCTCCCTCCTTCCTATTGAATTTAATACATATTTCTTCTAATTCTTTATATAATTCTTCATCTGTTTTATCAGTTTCAAAGTTATCTTTATCTTGCAATTCTAATGCATTTTCTCTAAATTCTTCATAGCTTATATAGTTTTTAGAATCCATCTTTTGATACATAGCTAGATAGATTTTAAGATATATTTCTTCTTGTTTTTCTTGTCTCTCTAACTCATTTTGTCTATTTATTTCTTCAAATAAAGCATAAAATTCGTCTAGCTCTAAATCTAAAACATACTCTATATTGCTATATCTTTTTAAAATGCAATCCCTTATTATTGCCCTATTAATCTCTTTACTTGTTGTAAGAAACCCACTATGTCATCTTGTTTTGTCAATTCTTCTATTACTTCTATTATTTCTGTTAAAGATTTCTCTCCAAATTCTTCTCCGGTACATCCACATAAATTACCTAAAAAGTTATTAACCTCTTTTTCCGCCTTATATATATTTCCGATTATTATAGTAATCATTTCCATACCAGCTTGTATTGCTGCAGCTTCTTGTGTTTCTAATGTTGCTTCTTTTACAATCCCGCCTAATTCTTTTTTAAGCTCCATTTTGTTAATTATTTTAGACATAGTAAATAAATCTTTGCCTATTAATTTTCTTTTTATATATTTGTTTTCCATATTGCCTCCTAAAAATAAAAGAGCCTAGTTTCCTAGACTCTTTTTATCATACTTTTATTCAGTTGCTACTCCCCATTCTATTTCCCATGGTTCTGTTTCTAATTCACCTTCTGTAAAACAAGCTTCATATGTTAGCTTATTTATAACTTCTGATTTATCTTGCATTTCCCAATCTATATTTTCTAGATTTATTGCATTTTTCACAGTTATTTTAACCGGTTTACCTTCTCTAGTTTTGCCTGTCCATGTAACTGCATCTTGATAATCAGTATCTTTTATTGTATGATCTCCTGTTATTTTCACACTTCCTGGAGTATTTGTATCCACATTTAGTCCAGGATAATATGTTGCAAAATCTTCTGGTACCACTGTTAACTGATTAACTTCTAACTTAGCCTGAGAACTATCTATTACAATATTACCTTTTATTGCACCTGGATAACCGTCTGCTTCTATCTTTCTATATTCTCTTTCTACTGTAAACTTACCGCCCCCTCTTGTAAGGGCTATAGTCTTATTTCCTATTGTAAATATTCCATATCCTAATAGGATAGTATTACTTTTTAATGTTTCTGACATTTTCTAACTCCTTTCTATTTAAAATATGTATGTAATTCAAATCTTAATTCTCTACAGTTAACTTCATCTTTAGTTTCTGTAGGATTTTTGCGAGTATCTATATATACAACAGTATTTATTTTTTCCGTATCTATTATTTTATGATCTAGTATTTTTTTTATCTTGTCAGCTAAATCTTCTATATCTGTAGTTTCTTCCTTTTCGTCCCAAACTTCTACGGCTAAAGTATCTATAAACTTTCTTTCTTCCTCATAACCTGTTTTTATAGCAAATGTTAAAAAAGGATACTCAGCATCTTCATCAGCTTCTATTTGGTATACTCTTTCATGAACCTGTGTTAATATCTTAAATATTTCCTCAATAATATAATTCATTATCCTTCACCGTCCAATTCTGAATAACTTGCTCTAGTTAATATTTGTATTGTATTTATATTTTCTTTTACTGTAGGTTCAAAGGTTTCTTCTTTTCTTATCTTCTTATTTCCTCTTTCAAATGCTGGTTCATAGAAACATTTAGTACCAATTTGCAAGTCTTTTTCTCTTTTTCTAGCCCAATACTGTGTGCCTTTTCTCATTCTTCCAGTCTTTTTCCTTTGCTTTCTTTTTGTCTCAGACACTAAAAAAGAGCCTATTTTATTTAAAAATTTCTCGGGTTTTTCATTTATTTTCTTTTTACATTTTTCTACTTTAGATATATAAGATACTTGTTGCGTTCTTTGAGTTGCCATTTTTATTCAACCCCTTCTAGGATTAACTCTATTTTATCTGTTCCTGTTTTATATGTTCTAATTATTTTATATTCATTATCTTTATATCTAGCTAATAATTCATCTTCATATTCAACTGCGTATATTTCAAATCGCAATTTTGGTTTTAATCCAACTCTTTCGGCCTGATAAAACTCATTTTGTGTTATAGATTTTTTATTAGCAAATATTCTCTTATATCTTTTAACTTTTATTGTATTTCCGACTTTGTTTACTTCATTCTTAAACGATATAAGTTCTATAATTTCATTCATCTTTATACTCTCCACTTAAAGCTAGATGTTGCTTTAATAAACAATATGATTTATCATATTTTTCACTGTCTTTATTGTCTAGTCCAAAATTTGCCTTGCAATAAAGAATGATAGCCCTTTTTATAAGGCTATCATCTTCATTTACATAATTAACTCCACTTAGATACAAATCTGATTTACAAGCATCAATTAAATCTCTTAATTCTTCATCAAAGCTGTCAGTACTTATTCTAAGAGCCAATTTTATTTTATTTAGCACTTAAATCACCTAAATTCTAAGAACTTTTCTTTGTTATTGTAACCAACGAATTGTTATCAACTACTTTACCATCTACCAACATAATTGCTTTTGTAACTTGATCGTCTGTGTCATTGTCTTCATATTTCTTAATTGTCATATTTAAGTTTGTATTTAATATATAATCTTTCATATTAAATAAAGCTGCAACTATAGTATCAGCAGAAGGTGAAGCTGTATAATTTGACATATAATCATTGCATACTACTGTTCTTCCAAGTAACATTCTCTCTATTTTACCATTTAATCCATAATTAACACGACCTATAGGTTGTCCAGTAGAATCTGTTAATCCTGCATATTCCATAAATGTTTTTTTAGTCATTAACCATACTGCGCCATTTTCATATGCCAATGGTAATGCTGCTTCTGCATCTATTAAATTTTTATATGCTGGTGAACCTGTTTTAGCTATATCTACATTTTGTCCTGTAGCCACTGTTTCTGTTAAAATACCTTTTGGTTGTCCAGTACCGCTTCCAGTTAAAATCGCTTGCTCTATTGCTTTTACCATTGCTTCTGATACATTTGCTATTAATGTTCTTTCAAATACTGGTAAAGACATAGTATCTACTTCTAATGATACTGATACTGCGCATCTTAATTTATTATAAGTAAATGATATATAAGAAGTTGCTTTCTTTTGTTTATCTGAGCCATCACCTTCATTTACCCAGCTTGCAGAAGGTTTAGCAGATGATGTAGGTACTTTTACCCCACCTTTATATGCTGTTCTTGTAACAAGTGGTAATATCATACCTGTAGCTTCCATTTTTTCTATTATTTGTTCTAATACTGTTTCTGGTATCATTTCTCCGACATCAGATGTTTTTGTATTAGCATCTTGATTCTTTAATTCTACTGATATAGGTTCATTATGTAAAACATAATTCATAAATGCTTTTCTATATTCTTTTTTATTTGTGAAATTTTCTTCTACATTATTGTTAGTAGATGCTACTACTTTTGCACCATTTACATTAACTGATTTATTTTGTATATTTGTTATTTTATGGTTATCTTGTAATGCATTTAAATTAGCTTGTGCTTTTGTATATTCTTCATAATCATTATCTAAGTTTTCTATTTGAACTTTTATATCATTGAACTCTGATATTTTACCTTCGTTTATTAATTTTTGTCCTTTTTCAATTAATTCATTTCTTTGTTTTATATACATTTCTTTATTCATGTATTTTACCTCCTATTTTTAATAAGTTTAATTGAGCTTGCGCTTTTTGTTTCATAAAAAAATCAACCTCATTTTTATTTATTGTCTGACTTTCTTTAATCTTTTCTAATAATTCTTGCGGTATAGAAGTACAAGAATTATATAGTTGCATATTTTTTAAATTTTTAAAGTTAGGTTTTGTATCTTCAAACATAACCTGGTCTATTAATCCAAGTTCAACTGCCCTTTGTGCAGTTAACCAAGTTTCATTGTTCATTAATTCGAGTACTTGCTCCATACTCATTCCACTCTTGCTTACATATGCATTTGCTATAGTTTCATTTGCATTTCTAAGTACCTCACCCATATGGTCCATAACTCTATAATCTCCTGTAACTCCAGAAGTTAATACATTATGTACCATTAACTGTCCTGTAGGAGATATTTTACTATTACCTGCCATAGAAATAACACTTGCTGCACTTGCAGCTAAACCTACAATTTCTATATTTACATCTCCTGAATAACTTCTAAGTTCTGTATATATTTCACTTGCTACAAATACATCTCCTCCAGGGCTATTTACTTTTAATCTTACCGGCTGACCATTAGCTTCTTTTAGCTTATTTACAACATTTTTAGCAGTTGTGTAATTCAAACCAATCCAGTCATAAATCCATTGGCTATCCTCTGAAATTATATCGCCTTTTATATCTATATCATACATTATTATTCACCTCCTCCTACAGTAACTGTATCAAGTCTTCTAAGAGGTTTATCTCCACCTTCTACTGGAGGTAAATTAAGTACCTCTCTCCATTCATTTGGTGTCATAGCACCTCTATCCACCATTGCCTGCAACCCTAATTTAGTACTCATAGATGCATACTGGAGATGATTAGCAGCAAATATAATTTTATTACCAAAACCTCTTTGCTTTCTTGTAAATAATTTTCTTGTAAATTCATTTGATAATTGTATTGCTATAGGTTCTATTTCACTTTCATAGTAAGCATTCCATTCATCTTCATTAAATTTACTTTGTATTATTTTCTCATTTGTATTAAAGAAATTATAAATTCTTGTTGTGGTTCTATCTGATTGACTTGCATTAGGAACATAATCTTTTGGATCTATTTGTATAGCTTCGCATTTACTATCTACACCTGCAGCTCCTGTTCCATTTTCTACACTTAAAAACTGCTGAACAAATTCATCTGTATTTTTCTTTATATCTTCTGGTCTAAGTGAGCCTGTAAATTTTAATAACCATCTGATGATGCCACCATTTTTTATTGCATTTACTATCCCTTGGTCTGTAGTTGTTACAATATTCATTAATGGAATTAATACGTTACTAGAATTTTCTCCAAATATATCATTTTCAGAATAATCCTGACGTATATGAATAATATCTGTGTATGGATAGGTAACAACTTTCCCATTTTTATTATAAAATCTGAGATATAAATTAGCTTCACCATCATATATAGCATCTACACTGGCATAATCTATGCAATATAATTCTATCGGATATCCTTCACTATCTCTTACTATAAGTGCAAATGCATTATTATTAAGTTTAAACTGAGTAATATATTTCTCTAAAAACACTTGTCCACTCATATATGGATTAGGTTCTTCCAATAAAAAACGCATATATGGTTCTGGATTAACTGAAAATCCTTCTTTGTTATTATTTCTTATATGTTGTGGTATTAATTTACCAACTGCTCTTACTGTAGGCCTTATACATGCCCTTATTACATCAGACTTATAGAGATTACCATTCCAACTATAAAATCCATTTCCCTTATCGGAAATCAATTCAAATCTTGTTTTTGAAGGGTTTTTATTTCTAAATCTATCGAATATACTCATTTTCTCACCCCCTATATAACACTTTCATAAGCTTCTTTTACTCTTTCATATTGTACATATGCATCTAACAGTGATGCCAGTCCATCTATTCTCTTTCTTTGATTAGATGTTTTTATTGGTTGTATATTGTCATTTTTATCAATATCAATGGCTGTATTTGATAAACACCATTTCAGAATCGGATTATTGTTATAATTTATAATTTTTTTATCTAAATCAGCGCCTAATGCTTTCATTGGCCCTGAAAGTGTCTTTTTACCCTGTATTACTGGTTGCCATGTATCTTTTCCAAAGGTTTCCTTCATTTCTTCTACCCAATAAGTAGCGCTCCATCCGTCATAACCTCCACTATAAATATATATGTCTAGTTCATTTTGTACTTCTAAAAACCACTCTGTTACATATTTATAATGAACTCTATTTCCTGGAGTTGTTCTAAGAAGTCCCTGGTCTCTCCATATATCATACGGTATTTTATCTTCTCGTACCCTCTGTTCTAATAAATCTTCTGGTAAAAAATACATTTGCATAACATATAAATGTATATCCTGCGGTACTTTAAATAATAGAGTTGCACAAGTTAAGTCTGTTGTCGCCGATAAATCTGCTCCACCTATTCCATATCTAGGTTTTAACTCTTTTATATCAAACGCATCTTTATTATTAAGTTGTTCAAATGTTAACCAAGCTTCTGAACTTGTTTCCCTTATATTAAATTCTTTACAAAGTAAATTTTTAACTAGTAAAGGATTTTTCTTAGCTTTTTCAACTTTTTCAGCTAAGGTTCTTTTATTTTTTATAGTACCAAGTCCTGGGTTGGCCTTTTGCCACATATTTGGATCAACCCATTCTTTTCGATTATCTAACTCATATATAAAAAATATAGAACGTTCATCTTTATAACCGTCCTCTTGCTCATATCCATTTATAAGCATTTCTGATTCATCATACTTTTGGTCATATATATCTTCTCTTATTGTTCCAGCTGTTGTTGTAACAAATATAAGAGGTTGTTCTCTTGCTGTTATACCATCTGCTATTATGTCATATAAGGCTTTACCATTTTTCCATTGATGTATTTCATCCATTAAAGCTCCATGTACGTTAAGCCCATCTAAGCTGTCAGAATCACTTGCTAACGGTTTGAAAGTTCCGTCATTAAAATCTGATTCTATTTCTCCTACTTTAGTTTTTAAACGTTTAGAAAGTGCTGGAGATTTCTTAACCATTCTTTTAGATTCAGTCCATATAATTTTAGCTTGATCTCTTTTTGTAGCAACTGAATAAATTTCTGGACCAGGCTCTCCATCAGCAGATTGTAAATACAACCCAACACATGAAGATAATAAAGATTTACCGTTTTTTTTACCGATTATTAATTCGGCAAATTGATATTTTCTAACCCCTTCTATATTTACAAATCCAAATATAGTAGCTAACATAGCTTTTTCCCATAATTCTAAAATTACAGGTTTACCACCCATCTTGCCTTTAGAATGTCTACAATAATTTTCTATAAATTCTATTATGTGATTTCCTCTTTTATTAGAATAAAAAAACTCTTTAGGATTTTCCATATCATTTATTACCTTTTGATATGTCCTATAGAGCTTATCACATACTATAACTTCTTTATTTTTTATTTGTTCCCAATACTCTTTTATTGGATTGTAATCATCTGGGTATTTTATCATACATCCTCACGCCCATATATAAAACTGTCAAACCCGTCATCAACTTCTTTTACAACTTCTTTAGGAAGTAATGCAAGTAATTTATCATTAACAGTTGTATAACGTTGTATCATTGTGTTATATGTTTTAACATAAGGACTTTCTCTTAAAATAGTATACTCGCCTTGACACATTTCATCTATAACACCATTTTCATTTATACAGCCCCTTAATTCATCCAAGGTTATTCTCATAAATGCTGCCTCTTTAATTAAGCCTTCTACTGTTTTCTTCTTTTTCTCGTCAACCTCTTTCAAAATCTTATTAAGTCTGTTTACTTCTTTTTTTATTTTTTCATCTTTTGTTAATTCTTTTTTACTTGCCATAAATCTCACTTCCTTTCTTTAGGGGAGGGGGTTACGCAAAAATGACTTGTGTTTTTTTTGAAGGCCCACCCGACGGTTCCCTGTAGATGATAATTATTATCATTTAGGGGGGGAGTTATTATTTTTCTTGTATTGGCTCCAATTCTCCAAATTCATTAAATCTAAATCCTTCTTCTATTGATGGTTTCTTTAAATGCTCTAAAGCATGACAATCATGGCATAATAATATTAAATTATCTTCACCATAAACTATATCCATATCATTTATATTGCTTGGTGTTAGCCATATCTTATGATGTACTTGTAAGTTTTTTACTCCTCCACACTTAGCACAACATCCATGATACTTTTCATATATATATTTTCTTAGCTTCTTCCACTTCTGACTTTTGTATATATGTTTAGCAAACTCTCTAGCCATTCTATCTCATTCCTTTCTTATAACTTATCTATTAATTTATTTCTATATCTATTATCATTAGTCAATCTAATCAGGCTTTCTATATCTCTTTCACTTAATTTATCGTCAATTTCTCTTTTTATTGCCATAATAACTAATATTTTAGCTTTATAAAAATTACTTACATGAGTATGCCCAATTTTAAAATCCTTGTTTGTGTTATGTATAATAAACCCATCACCAGCTCTATAAATCGAATACTCTTTTCTCTGAAATACTTTTCTACTCATTTAGATCAACTCTTTCTTTCACATAATAAAAAGAACCCCGAAGGGTCCTCTCTGTAATTGGGGTTGTATGAAATTTTGAAAAATCTATAAATTAATTTATGCAAGTGTTGGTGCATAATTAATACTCTATTTAAATACATTTTATGTTACGGTTAAATTTTTCTTTTGTCCCATCCATTTGAGCATATAAACATAGGCTTGATGAGTTCTTTTGTTGGGGCTTTAATAAAGCCCCATATATTTATGCTATAAGAAGGGACCAATGGGCAGACTATAAGAATCGAACTTATAATACTTAAAAGTATATCCAATGTCTGCATGTTGCCAGGAGTTTTACCTCCTGGCGGGCGATTACTAGAATAAAATGAACAAAATATAAAATCAGAAATCAATTTCTACTAAAAAAATACTAGTTGTAAAGGCAGTAGAAAGTTTACCAGGCTTTCTACTTAAAATAAATACAAATGTTAACGTATAAGAAAAATAACCTTTTTTAATTGTTTTTCTATACTATTATAGTAACACATATCGGTGTGACAAAAGGTGCCACGTTTATTAAAATTTAACTTTTTTTTCTAGCATTTTTATTTTTTGTATAAGTTTCTTTGAATCTGTTATAATGTTCTTCACTTCTTACTTTTCCATGTTCTTCTGGCGTAACCCACATTAGGTTATCAATATTATTATTAAGCTTATCTTCATCTATATGATGCACTTGTGGTTTATTTTCTGGATTTGGTATAAATGCTTCGGCTAAAATTCTATGTAACGGTTTTATTTTAGTTTGTTCGTTCAAAGTTAATGAAACATGTTTATATCCATCTAATTTGTTTATGCAACTTTTTATTTTTCCCCCATTTTCTTTATTTATAATATCTCCATAGTTGTTTATTTTATATTTTTCTTCATAACCTTTTACATCTTTCCAAATAACTGGCTCTTTTCTTAATTCCTTATACCCGTATTCTCTATATAGAGCATTTATATTAAATACCCATTGTTTCCCATATTTTTTACAATCTATACCCTCTATAAATTTTCCATTAGCTATATTTCTTCTTAAAGTGCTTTCATCTTTTTTAAATATCTTACTAGCTTCTTTAAGGCTTATTATATTTTCAAATATATTTGTTTCTAAATCCATTTCTTTTATTTGAAGTATAGTATTTTCATCTAATTCATGAGTTTTAATATATATTTCTTTAGCTAAATCTATTCTTTTTTTCTGTTTTCTATTTTTTATACCAAGTTCGTTAGCTTTCCCCCATAATTTTATCTGTGGCAATTCTGCCATCTTTCTTAATTCTGCTTCTATTTTCAAAATCTGTTTCATATTGTACCTCCTTATATTTATATAATATATTATACACTATATCGTGTATTTTGTAAGTATCCATTTTCTTAAGATTTCTTATTAATAAAAAATAGGCCAGTAACTTAATACTAGCCTATCCCTTTACGTAACTTTATTTAGTTTTATTTCTTATATCTTAAGCATTCTTTATTACCTTCTGGACAATACCCAAGTTTCTTACAATTAGGTACTAAGAAAGGTTTATATCTTGGCTCTACCTCTACGACTTGGTCAACCATTTGTTTTACAATATTTCTGATTGGTAATTCAGCCCTTCTACAAAGTCTAACATTTGCTAAATGCGCTAAACATTCTATATTCACCGCTATATTACAACTTGTGCTAATCCCTATTGGTAATATTGTTCTAGCTATCTCATTAGCCTTTTCTCCTGTAATGTTACCCTCTTGCAAGTAACTTTGTATATTATTATATTGTAAGTTTACTATGTTTTCTTGGTCTTTTATTGCTTTTATCATATATGGATTAATAGCTAATTCAGGTGCTGCATATATACTAACTTTGCCATCTTTGTTACAATATCTTAAACTTTGTACGTTTGTAACAAATCCTATATTATGTCGTACTGCTTGGTCAACTGCGCTTCTTGGTACATTTTCTAATTCAAACACAAAATGTAAATGTCTACTACCACTAAAATGACCACTTTTTAAACAATGCATTCCTACTGCTTCTGCTTTCTCTTTTGGAGTATTATAGCATATAGCTGCAAACTCACCATGTTTCTTTATAAAACTTTTAACTTCTTCTCCATTAACTAATCTTACTTTAAAATCATTTATTGTAAACATATTATCTCCCTCCTAAGCTATTTTCTTAAGTATATTTGAATGCAATCTATGTATTTGTCTCCAGCTGTAATTAAGTTCTACGCATATTTCTTCCCATTTCTTACATTGCAAATATCTAGATCTCAATATTAATCTTTCTGTACTATCTTCTAATCCGTCTATTGTATGTTCTATACTTTCCATTATATCTACTAATTTACTTTGCTTTTGTATCAATTCAATCTGACTATCTTCGATTTTTGTTATTAATGTCAATATATCTGTCCCTTCTCCTCCACCTACAGGCATATCTGTTATAACTTGGCTTTTTATACTTGTTTTCTTTTCTTCTAGGTATTCTATTCTTTCTTTTATTTGTTTTACTTCTAATTCTATACTCCCATATTGCATTAATTCTTCTTTAGTCATATTCAATCTCCTTAATAAATTATTTATACTTCCCATGTTTCTGGTACTGAGTTAACTGCTATACATTCTCCTAATACTTTGTATATAAAGCAATTACTTTCGCATTGTACTGAACTGCATCTTTTACATTCTTCTTTTAAAGTTTTAAGTGCTTGTTTTATTTCTTCCATTATTCTCCCTCCAGTTCTCTTTCTACTTCTTCTATTGCTTTTATTACAGAAGCTAGAGGACTTGTCCCCTTAGCTTCCATTATTTCTTTTGCTCTATTTACTATCTCATTCACCTTACTTAATATCGTTCTAATCACCCCCCTAGAAGAAACTAAGTTGCGTATATTCTATCGACTTAATTTCTTCTTGTTTAAATTTTTCTGCTGGATCTGAATATTTTACTTTGCCACATTCATAGCTACATTTATCCTTGCAATCTTTGCAACATTGTTGTTTGCATATATCGTTCAAATCCAGTTCTATACCGTTCTCTATCTGTTCAAATAACATTAACTCTTTTACTGCGTCCATGCGTTCACAGCCTAGAGTTGTTAGGTTTTCGCATTCTTCCATATTACCACCTATGCTGTTATCCCTAATTCAAATAATTTATCTCTTGCTTTATCTAATCTTTTCCTGATTGTATTTTCGTTTGCTCCAATCATTTTTGCTATTTCATTATTCTTATAACCTTCTGCTTTTTTCGTTACAATTGTTTTTATATCTTTTATCTTTGTTTTTTCAAGCATTTCTAATAGATGCTCTTGTTCCTCTAGAGAAGAATACTCATCTCTCGTATCCATTAACCAATCGTTATATTCTAGTTCTTCACATCTTGGTACTTTGTTGTCGATTGATGCCTTACACTCAGCATCAACCTTTCTCTTTTGACATTTTTGTTTTGTTATATACATAGATATTTCCCCATTTATGCATTTGTAGGCGAACGTTGAGAATGCAAACCCTTTACTTGCATCAAATTTATTTATCGCTTTTACCAGCCCTACAATTCCTTCTCCAATGTAATTTTCTCTATCTTCTTTTGTAATACTTTTGTTTCCGAATCTTTTGTTTATTATTGAGTGTACTAACGCTATATTATCTTCTGCTAATTTATTTTTTTCTTCTCTGTCCATTTCTTTTCCCCCTATTACATTTAATCTAAATCCCTAAGTATTTCTTGATAGTTTGTATTGCTTCTTCACAGCTATAACAAACCTTAACCTCATACCCTTGTTGCATCAAATCCCTAATCCATTTCTTTTGGTTGTCAGTACATTTATTGCGTCCTACCTTCATTTCAATGAATAGACCGTATTTTGGACTTCTAGGAATTGGTAAAAATAAATCTGGTACTCCAGCTTTTACTCCTTGTCTTTTTAAATTTGCAGCTTCCAGTTTATTTCTAGTTCCACCATTAGGACAATGATATAAAAGTTTTAACTCTGGATATCTTCCTTCTTGCCATTTTGCCCATTGTATTAGTGCTTTTTGTTCTTCTGCTTCTGTTGTTTTAGGTTTTTTAGGTTTATTTTTATCTGCTTTCTTAATCTCCTTGTAGGCTGTTAAATCGCTATATCCTTCTTTGTTTTTATTTGGCTGATATCTCTCCATTGTCTTCCCCCTCTATTTTCTTAATGGCGCTAACATAAGATATAATTTATGAATTAATTTTTCTTTGTCTGCTACTATTTTTGCTTCATCGTTTATCGCTGGTCCTCTTTTTTCCCTGCATGATATTCTTCTCTACAAGTATCACTACAAAATCTTTGTTTTGCTCTATTACTTGTATATTCTTTGCCACAATAATCGCATATTTTTTTATTAGCATTTTTTATGAAATTTATTTGCCATTCCTTTTTATATGGAATGTCTTGTCTTATAGCTGATGCTACAGCTCCAGCGTATATTTTCTTGCCATATACACGTGAAAGATACTTCGCTACTACATTTTGGCCTGTAAATTCTAATACTTCACCAGTTTTTATATTTTTTACTTCGATTATATTTTTTTCCATTACTATTCTCCCCTTCTCTTTACTTCTTTTGTTTCTAGTTCTTTTAAGTAGGCAGCTAGTTCCTCGGGACTTAATTTGTATTCTTTTATTTTGCTGCATTTTTTCTCGCTTTCATAATTACCTTTCAAGATTATCTCTCCAGCTTGTAAGAAAAATACACCACCGCTGTTACGTCTAGGGTCTATTTTTTGTACCTCTATCTTACTGGGTTTTTTAGATTCTCTTCTTAAACATCCGCAACTCTTAGTTGTCCCACTTTTTAGATTCCCTTCTATTACGACTGTTATATTTCCGCACTCACATTTGCATTTCCAGTATCTTCTGCTTTTTTCTACGTGATCTAGTTCTAATACAACTAATTTCCCATATATTTCACCTGTCAAATCTACAACTTTTGGTTCTCTAGTAAGGTTTATATTTTTTATGTATTTTCTTATAGTCCAATCACTTCTATTTAGCTCATTTGAGATAGCAAGTATTGAATAACCTTTGCTATGCAATTTTTTTATCTTTCTTATTTCAAGTTCAGAGATTCTTTTTGCCATCATTATCCCCCTTCTAGAGGCTTGTTTAAGCCCCTATAATATTTCTTAATCTGTAATTATTGCTACAATCCCTAGGAAACTCTATTACATTCCCTTGGCTCATTTCTATCAATCTGCTACCTATTGCTTCATCCCAATTCAATATTTCTTTTATACTTTTCTCAGTTGATATTATCATTGGCATTCCTTTTAGGTATCTAGTGTTTATTACCTTGTAAATATGCTTTAGGTCTGCTTGTGTCGGTTCACCCTTTAGGAAGTCATCTAAAAATAGGACTGGCGGATTGGTATATTTCTCTAGTTCTCTTATGTAATCTGTTTCGTCCATGCTTGTCTGTTTTAGGTCAGTTATCATTGTTAAGTATTCCTTATATACGCAACCCACATTGTTGTTAATTAGCTCTAACATTGCTGCTATTCCAAGATGTGTTTTCCCACTCCCCGGTTGCCCTGTTAATATAAGTCCTGAGCTTCTATTTTCTAAGAAATTCTCAATATATTGTTTAGCCTTGTATTTTGCCTCTATTTGCCATTTCTTGTCAGTTTTAAAGGAATTAATAGTCTTTTGTTTAAAAACCTCTGTAAGACCACTTCTATTCATTTTTTCGATGCTTTGCTTTTTACTAAGGCACTTACAAGGTATTGCTACCTCGTAACCGTCTTTGTCTATCTGGAATGTATAACCCTTATCTTCACATATAGGGCAGTCACAATGCGTTTCTTCTTCTACTTTGCAATTTTGTTTCATTCTGTCTAGCATTCTTATTAGATCTTGGTCCATATTAATTTGCACCCCATTCTTCTAATTTTCTTAGCATTTCTAATGCTTCTTCATCTAGCTCTTCATCATTAGATGTTTTAGGTCTGTCTAAAAAGTCAAATTTATGTGATTCATCTTGCTGTTTAGGTTTGTCTTGCTGTAGTTTGTATGCTTGTAATTGGTCGTATGTCGTTATATTTTTATTGGTCCAGTTGTTTATTATGCCTTTTAAATAACCTAGATTCGTTTTCCCTCTTTCAGTACATATTTCTAATGCACGTTTAAATAACTTGATATCTATCTCATTACTTATTCCTATAAGCCATTCTGATACTAATCCATTTATCATACCTATATTCTTTTCATATAAAGATGCAAACTCACCTACCGACTTACTGTTTTGTGTTTCATCTCTATCTCTAGGTCTATCTCTATCTCTATCTCTATCTCTATCTCTATCTCTATCTCTAATTATGGTGGAGATTTGACCGGACATTTGTCCATTTATTTCGGACACTTGTTGGGACATTTGTCCGACTGTTTGTCCTTTTTCTTCTAGTAACTGTTTCTTTTCTTCGTCAATTCTTCTTCTGTAATTTCTTTTTCTATCTGCTTCTGTAGAACTTTTCCCAATAAAGTCTTGAATATCTAACATGTAGATAGCTCCATTGTCTAATATTTCTACTAATCCTAATTGTTGAAATATATCAACTGCTTTCTCTACTACTGCTACTGGATGCCTAGTAATATTAGCAAGCATTGTTGGATTGTATGGTATTCTGTCGTTAAATATTAGCTTTCCTGTATTTTTTAGACTTCTAAGATAAAGTTTAAGGAGTATGTTTGAATATAAATAACCATCTGGCATACTTTCAAGCATTATCATTTCGTCCCTATCGAAAAAATTATCTACTAATTTTAGATAATAATATTTTTGATTGTCGCTCATTACCAAGCCTCCTTTTCTCTAGGAAGGGGATTTCTCCCCAACCTATGCTGTTTTTTCTGCTGCTTTTTCATATCCATTACAAACCATATCGTACTCTGGTTTGCTCAGGTCTTTTACTTCCTTATTGAATTTCTTCATAACTTGTTGTTTTACAAGGTCCTTATCTGCTCCAGCCTTACTAGCTATTGCATATAATCTGGCTAACTGCTTGTCCGATAATTTTCTAGAAGTATTATCTATTTGATTGTGTGATTTACTGCTATCCTCTTTACCATGCTTATTAGTTGCATCTGCATCTTTTACATCATCGATACAGAACATCCCATTTAATGCGTATTTTCTAGCATAACTTGAACAACTTCCAGTAACTTGTGCTAGATCCATACCTTTCTTATTTTCATCCTCTCTAGCTAAAGATTTATTTTCTAATACATCGCCTGTTTCTATGTCTATAAACTTGCAAGTTGCTTCTATGTAATATCTATCTCCTACTAATTTGATTTCATCTGTTAAAGTAACTGTTGCTTTTACTTGTTTTAACAGTGGTTTTAGACTTTCTAATATATCTTCACAGCTTCTATAACTGTAGCCCCCAAACTTGTTAAATTGGCTTTTAGGTGCTTTTAACTCTGTTTGTATATCTAATAACTTCTTGTATATACTGTCTGCCATCAAAATTCACCCTCCTTTTCTCTCTCAAGTTCTTCTATATTAAGTCGTAAAGCATATAATAAACTGCTTTCGTAACTATCATGGTTCACTTGTCCTATTTTTGATATGTTTTTATGTAGTGTCTTTTAAAATCTCCTATAGTCATTTCTTTTCTATTATTTAGAGCAAATTCCGCTCCTTCGATGAATCCTAATCTACCTTCTGGGTCACTAGTATTTCTGTATAGTCTAACTAGGAATAATCTTTGTTCTAATGTCTTTATATCAGATTGTTTAACTCCCTCTGCTTGTAAATTAAACTTCATATTTATCCCCTTTCGTGATATAATATAAGTACTTTATAATATGTATGGTTATGTTAGCTCCCTAGACTGGTACTCTAGAGAGCTTATTTTTTATTGAATTTTTATTGGTGTGTCATATCGTAAACTAAGTCTTGGTAATCTTGTTCCATTTTTGTAAATTCTTTTACATCTTCTAATGTCATTTCTTCTTGTTCTTCTGTTATTCTTCTAACTTGTAACATTGCTATGTATTCAAGAAAAGTCATATCTGGGTTTTCTTTTGCTGCTCTATCTAGGTATTCTGGTGTGCATATCATTGTCATTTATATCACCTCCTTGATTCCTTCGATATAGTTGTCTAGTAAGTCTGAAATGTCGTGTAGATTTGTTGCTACATTATAACCAGCACTTGTAAGCACTATATAATGTACTTTTTTGTTGTATTCTTCGATTGAAATTGTTAAAGCATAATAGCTTTCACCACTAACTTGTAAAGATAGGTCCATTCCTATTTTTGCAAATTCTAGATTATCGTTGATGTATTCTGCTTTAGCAAATAAACCTAAAGCTTTTACTCTAAACTCTTGATTTGTCATTTGTTATTCCCCCTTTATACAGCTTTCATATTTCTTCTTTTGCATTCCCCTAGTTGATAAAATATTTCTTCGTCTTTTCTGTCTTTAAATAACTTGTTGCATACGTTGTAGACTGCTTCTAAGTTCTCTCTAGAAGGTGTTAATGGACTTTTTACAGTTATCTTAACCCCTCCATTTTGATATATTTTTTCTTTCATATTGCACCCCCTAATAAAATATGTTGCCTAAAATTTGTCCTATTCGTGGATACTTCTCCACCAAGCCCCAAATACGAAGCCCAAGCTAAATATGATACTTACTATTATGTATTTTGCTAACATGATGCCTCCTATCTGCTATAATCAACTACTGTGTTATTGCCTTGTTTTCTCAACATTGCAAATTTATTTTGTAACTTGTGGTACATCTTTATTTCTGTTTGAAATGGTGTAAATATACTCCATTCTTCACAAAAACCTTTGCCTCTTAATACATCTGCTACTTCTTCAACCTCTTTTCTAAAGAAATGTTCTGTTTTTTTGTATACTGCCATAATGATTACCCCCTTTGTATTATAAAATTGTATCTTCTAATAACATTTGTCTGTTAACTGCGTCTATAACTTCCTTGTAAACAGTTGGTGGCTTATAGGCTTCTATAACTTTTAAAGCATCGTCTAACTGGCAACGTTTTATAGCTTTATAACTTAATACATCAAACTCTCTTTTTAACT
Organism: Clostridium sp. 1001270J_160509_D11; assembly: GCF_015667935.1. GTDB lineage: Bacteria > Bacillota > Clostridia > Peptostreptococcales > Peptostreptococcaceae > Intestinibacter. Next base: position 34,255 of record NZ_JADPET010000008.1, read on the forward strand.
GATTCTGTGCATCTATATACATCTTTGTTCTAATAGATTTATCTTTATAAGCCAGGGCATTTTTACCACCCATTTCTTTTATCACTTTACCTCTTAATGCTTTCTGCAAGGTTTCACACTCTATGCTAAATAATGGTGCATTATTTTTAAAATCTTTTAGATCTTCTGTAACTGTTTTTACATCTTGTTCTATTTGCTGCTGTTTTTTATCTATTGCAAATATCGCTTGTAATTCTTTACTCATCCCAGCATACGGATTTATGTTTTTTATTTTTTCTTCCATTTTGTTGAATGCTTCTATATATTTAAGTTTCCAATTATCAGCTTTTGCCCCTGTAAACCCCATTACTACAAAACTAAAACCATCTCTAGTCATAAGATATTCTTTTGATTGTCTATTAGATTTATCAGTATAAGTAGTTCCGATGAAATATTTAGGTGAAGCCAAAATTGGATTAACCTCTATTTTATTTTCGATAGTTCTTAAAACTTTTGAATGTTCTTTCTCAAAATTATTAGCAACTTCTCTACTACTAACTACTGGTTGTCCTTCGTATTCTTTCACTTCTATACTTGCTACTAAGTTATTCATTTCTTTTATGTAATCCATGTTATTTAATCCTCCCTTAATTAATTATAAATTACTGCATACTTTTCTTGATTGAGTATCCTTTATGTGGACTTCGTGGCTAAAAAAAAGTTCTTCTATGCTGACGTCAAATAAATCAGCCATCGTCTTAGCTTCGGTTAATGTTATTTTTCTCCTTCCTGTTTCTTTATTTGCGTAACTTGTTTTAGTTACTCCTAATACTTTTGCTAAATCTTCTTGAGTGTAACCATATACATTTCTGTATATTTTTAAATTCATCAAGTTCATTCTTGCACCTCCTTGATTTAATTTATACTTTCATTATATATACGTTTCGTGTACTTGTCAACAGCATTTTCAAAAAAAGTTTTCGCGTTGTTATATTTTCTTGAAATAACAATTATTCGTATAATCAAATATGTTATAATTACTTTATAATTTAGAGGGAATAGTATTCATAAAGTAGAATATTATATAAGAAGGAAATGACTGGAAGGAATGAAAAATATGAGTAAAACACAAGGAGATATATTGAGGGAATTGCGACTGGAAAAAGATATTACGCAAGAAGATTTAGGCAAAGCCCTAAATGTGAGTAAACAGACTGTCAATAACTGGGAAAACAATAGAAGAAAATGTGATTCAGATACTCTATTTAAACTAGCAAAATTCTTTGATGTTACAGTTGATTATTTGCTAGGTATTAATGAAAATAAAAAACCTATTGAAGATCTAACAGAAAAGCAAAAACAAGCGCTTAGACTGGCAGACCAGCTATCTGATGAAGAATTTGATAACATAATAAGGCTTGTAATAAGCATGAAAAGAGGGACTTAATTCTAAGCCCCTCTTTTTTACACAGTTTTATTTTCTACTTGTTTTTGCATTTTTTTTATTATATCTTCTAATATTTCATCGTCTACTAATAATATCTCTTCTTTGTTTTTTAGTGATACACTCTTTTCTTCCAAATAGATTCCCCCTTAATGCAAACAAATGTTCTATTTTATTCTTTATATATATTATACACCAAGTTATAAGTTATATATATTATTTTTTCGAAATATTTATAATGTTATTATACTACTAAACATTAAGTCAAAAAAGTGTTTCAGAATATTTTACATGTATATAGGGGAAAAATTAATTTTTTATCAAATTATGTTGGAAAGTAATGCTATAAATATGGCTTTCTGCTACAATTTAAGAAAAAATATTAAGGGGTGATATTATGAAAAAGAAAGCAATTATTGCGGTATTAGTTATAGTAGTTTTAGTAATAATTATAGCTGGTATGCCTGGTTTTAAAGCTGGATTTAATGCGGGATTTAATGCAAAATAAAAAAGGAGAGTGGGGAGTTATGAAGAAAATATTAAGTATAATGCTATGTATTATTATGTGTGCTGGGTTTGTGGGTTGCTCCAGCAGTAGTTCATCTAGTGATAAAGGAGGATATACTATTTTACATGGTGAGTATCTAGAATCAAATGAAACAGATGATAACGGATTAGTTATAAAAGTTAAAATCAAACCTTCTACTACTAACAAGTTAACTATCGACCAAAATGGTTATAATGTAGAAGATCTTATAAAAAATCAAGGTTGCGATAAGTATGATAAAATAGATTACTGGGCTGTTGCAGATATGGATAATGGTAAAGAAGAAAAAGTCGTATCATTTACATTAGATAATAAAACTATCCAAGGCATAAAAGATGGTAACATAGTTGCTAATGAGATAGTAAATACATATGCAAATGATGTATATATACACCAAAGTTTAAAATAATAAATAATATAGATAAACATCAGGGCAGTTTTACCAGCTGCTCTTTTTAATTAGGAGGAAATAAGATGTATGCAATGTATTTAAGGAAAAGCCGTGCTGATGATAAGGATATTCCATTAGAAAAGGTTCTAAAAAATCATTACAATATGCTAACGGAATTGGCTGACAAGTTAAAAATACAGATAGAAGAAGAAAATGTATTTCGAGAAATAGAAACTGGAGATAGTATTTCTATCCGTCCAAAGATGCAGGACCTACTAGAAAAAGTATCTGAGGGATTATATGAAGGTGTTTTTTGCACTGAATTATCAAGGTTATGTAGAGGTAGTAAGATAGACCAAGAAATTGTATCTAGTACCTTTACTGCTGCGGAATGTAAAATAATTACACCAAGTAAGACTTATGACCTTGCAAATAATGAGTTCGATGAAGAAATGGTCGACTTCGGACTGTTCATGTCTAGAAGGGAATATAAAACTATCACGAAACGTATGCAACGAGGTCGTGAACAATCCGTAAAACAAGGTAAATACATAGGCTCTATTCTTCCTTATGGCTATAACAAGGAGAAATTAGAGGGAGAAAATGGCTTTAAACTTACAATCAACGAAGAAGAAGCACATATAGTAAAATTAATATTTAAATGGTTTCTGGAAGATAATATTGGTGCTAGCATAATAGCGAAAAGGCTTAATCAAGGAGGCTATCCTACTAGAAGTGGTCGTGTATGGAGTTACAACTCAGTAAAAAATATATTAACAAGCAATGTAGTAGCTGGATATCTCAAACATGGAGAAAGAAAATATAAGAAATATATAGATGCAAAAGGTAATGTAAAAAAATCTAGACCAGTAAATAAAGATGTTGAATATTATAAAGGACTGCATGAAGCAATTATACCTTTGCACAAATTTGAAAAGGTACAAGATATATTAAATTCTAGAAAGCAACATAAATCTAACTTTGATTTGCCACTTAGTAATCCACTTGCTGGGCTAATAAGATGCTCTGAATGTAATAGAATCATGGTAAAAAGAAGATGTTCTCAAGGTGATTTCTTATATTGTTCTACTACTGGATGTAAAAATATAGGTTCTTATCTAAATAGAGTTGAAGAACATATTTTACAAGCATTATCAAATATGTTATCTGATTATGAATATTATGTAGATAATTATGAGCAAGAAACGATAAAAGAAAAAAGAAATGTAGACAATGATCTAAAAAGAATTGAAAAAGAAATTGAGAAACTAAATAAGCAATTTGAAAAATGCTGTACATTTTTAGAACAAGATGTATATACTATAGAAGTTTATAAAGATAGGACCAGTAAAATAAAAGATAAAATCAAAATACTAGAAGAAAATAAAAAAGTATTAGAAAAAGAATTTGGTAGCGATAAAGTTATAAAAATAAAAAAACTAATACCTAAATTAGAAAATGTATTAAAAAATTATAATATTCTTAGTATAGAAGGAAAAAACGAATTGTTAAAAAGCATTATAAAAGAAATAACTTATGCTAAAAAGAAAAAAAGTAAAAAAGGCAGCAATGAGGATTACTTTGAGTTAGAAATAACACTAAATATATAATTATTATGTATAGCATTGATGTGCATATGAACTAGCTCACGTTGAAATGATATCAACTATGATTTATCAATTAACAGATGGAGCTACACCAGAAGAATTAAAAGCTGCTGGCTTAGATGCTAACTATACTCAATTTGGACACGGAATTCAACCAACTGATGCAAATGGAGTTCCATTTACAACTGCTTATATAAATGTATTTGGAGACCCTGTTACTGATTTACATGAGGATATGGCTGCTGAACAAAAGGCATTGGCAACATATTATCAATTGATAAATTTAACAGATGACCCTGATTTAAAAGATGTTCTAAGCTTTTTAGGTCAAAGAGAAATCACTCATTATCAAAGATTCGGGGAAGCTTTGATGGATGTTTATGATTATACTGATTGTAAAAAATTTTTCTAGAAAATATTAATTATCTTAGCTTTTATTTGAGCTAACTTTAAAACACTAGATATAGTATAAGATCGG
>NZ_JADPET010000090.1 GCF_015667935.1 Clostridium sp. 1001270J_160509_D11
AATTTCTTATGAATCAACTTTTGATAAATAAAAATAATAAATTATAAAAATAAAGTTTTAATAGTAAGTTTAATTTTGTAGTCTAGGAGGATAAATCATGGAAAATGTTCAACAAAACCCATTAGGTACAGATTCTATACCAAAATTAATGTTTAAATTTTCTGTGCCAAGTATTATAGCTATGATAGTTGGAGCATTATACAATATTGTAGACCAGTTATTTATCGGTCAGGCAGTAGGAACTCTCGGCAATGCTGCAACAAATATTGCCTTCCCTCTTTCCACATCATGCATAGCTGTATCATTATTATTCGGAATTGGTGCAGCATCGTGTTTCAATTTAAGTATGGGGCGTGGTGAAAAAGAAAAATCACCATTTTATATAGGAAATGCGATTATTATGTTATTTTCATCTGGTGTAATATTATTTATAATTACGCAACTATTTTTAACACAGATACTAAAAGCTTGTGGTTCTCCTAATGATGTACTTCCATATGCTCAAACTTATGTGAGAATTACCTCATTTGGTTTCCCATTTTTAATTTTATCTGTAGGTGGAGGTCATATAATTCGTGCTGATGGCAGTCCCAAAATATCAATGTTCTGTAATATATTAGGAGCAGTTATTAATGTTATTTTAGACGCTATCCTTATATTTGGATTTAATATGGGAATGGCTGGTGCAGCCTATGCTACTATAATAGGTCAAATTGCATCTACGGTTGTTGTTATCATTTATATGAAAAACTTTAAAACAGTCCCTCTTTTGGTAAAACATTTCAAATTAAATATAAATTATATAAAAGAGGTTGCTTCTATAGGTATGGCATCTGGTATAAATCAACTTTCTATGATGATTGTTCAAATTATTTTAAATAATTCACTTAGATATTATGGTGGTTTATCAATATATGGAGAGGCAATTCCCATTGCATGTGCAGGAATCACAATGAAAGTTTCACAACTATTCTTCTCAGTTGTAATCGGTCTTAGCCAAGGAAGTCAACCAATTGAAAGTTTTAACTATGGAGCTAAAAAATATCACAGAGTTAAATACACTTATATATTAGCAAACAAAGCAGGTGCGATTATATCAATTATTGCATTTATATTATTTCAACTATTCCCTATGGAAATTATATCTTTATTTGGTTCTGGTACAGAAGAATATTATCAATTTGCAACAAAGTTTTTCCGTATCTTCTTATTCTTTATATGTATAAACTTTATACAACCTATTACATCGACATTTTTTACTTCTATAGGAAAACCCATAAAAGGTATATTTTTATCTTTAACTAGACAAATAATTTATTTACTTCCTTTAATAATTATACTACCTCTATTCTTTGGTATTGATGGTATAATTTTTGCTGGCCCGGCTGCTGATTTGATTGCAGCAATAACATGTTTAATCACTATAAGTATAGAATTTAAAAATATGAAGCAATTGGAGTTAGTAGAAGAACATTATTACAGTCATTAATATAATAAATAAATTTAATTTCATATATATAATAAAAAAAGAGCTTTAAGATATAGAATATCCAAAAGCTCTTTTTATTATATAAAAATTTTAATTAGTCTTGTATTACGTTAACTTTATCTTCAACTTCTTTACATACCATAGCAACAAATTCGTCTACTGATAAGCTACCCATCTCACCTTTATCTCTTGATCTAACTGAAACAGCATTTGCTTCAACTTCTTTTTCACCTACAACTAACATGTAAGGAACTTTTTCTAATTGTGCTTCTCTTATTTTGAAGCCCATTTTTTCCGCTCTGTCATCTATTTCAACTCTTAAACCTTTAGCAAATAAAGCATCTTTAACTGCTTTAGCATAATCGTTGTATTTATCAGATATAGGAAGTATTTTAACTTGAGTTGGAGCTATCCAAACTGGGAATTTACCAGCATAATGCTCTATTAATATTCCTATAAATCTTTCTATACTACCTAATAAAACTCTGTGTATCATAACTGGTCTATGTTTTTCACCATCTTGTCCTATATAAGTAGCATCGAATCTTTGTGGTAATTGCATATCTAATTGTATAGTACCACATTGCCATGTTCTACCTAAGCAATCTCTTAAGTGGAAGTCTATTTTTGGTCCATAGAATGCTCCATCACCTTCATTTATTTCATAAGCTAAACCTAATTCTTCTAAAGCTTCTCTTAAACCATTTTCAGCTATTTCCCACTCTTCATCAGTACCCATAGAATCTTCTGGTCTAGTAGATAACTCTATTCCATATTGGAATCCGAATACTTTGTATACGCTGTCTATAAGTCTAACTACGTCTTTTATTTCGTCTTTTATTTGTTCTGGTAACATGAATATATGCGCATCATCTTGAGTGAATGCTCTAACTCTCATAAGACCATGTAAAGCACCTGATAATTCATGTCTGTGAACTCTACCAAGCTCAGCAACTCTCATAGGGAAATCTCTATAAGAATGTGGTTTTGATTTGTAATATAACATTCCACCTGGGCAGTTCATTGGTTTTATAGCGAAATCTTGGTCGTCTATTTTAACAGTATACATATTTTCTTTGTAGTGATACCAGTGTCCTGAAGTTTCCCATAAATGTCTGTTTAATATTATTGGAGTTTCTATTTCAACATAGTTATCTTCTCTATGTACTTCTCTCCAGAATTCTAATAATGCATTTTTAAGTTGCATACCTTTAGGCATGAATAATGGGAATCCTGGTCCTTCTTCTGGTATGAAGAATAAATCTAATTCTTTACCTAATTTTCTGTGGTCTCTTTTCTTAGCTTCTTCCATTAAGTGTAAGTATGCTTCTAAATCTTTATTTTTTTCGAATGAAGTTCCGTATATTCTTTGAAGCATTTTATTTTTTTCATCTCCACGCCAGTAAGCACCTGCAACACTTAATAATTTTACAGCTTTAACTTTTTTAGTTGATGGAAGATGTGGCCCTCTACATAAGTCAGCGAAATCACCTTGTTTGTAGAATGATATTACTTCACCTTCTGGTAATTCTTCTATTAATTCAACTTTGTAGTCTTCTCCATTTTCTTTAGCCCATTTTAAAGCTTCTTCTTTTGGAAGTTCATATCTTTCTATTTTTAAATCTTCTTTAGCTATTTTTTTCATTTCAGCTTCTATTTTAGCTAATTCTTCTTCTGTTATTCTATGATCTAAATCTATATCATAGTAGAATCCATTTTCTATACTTGGCCCTATAGCAAGTTTAACTCCTGGATATAATCTTTTTAAAGCTTGTGCTAACATATGAGCTGATGTATGTCTGAATACGTCTTTTCCTTCTTCATCATCGAATTTATATAAGTTTAATTCACAATCTTCACTTACTACGTAGTCAAGACCTACAGTTTGTCCGTTAACTGAAGCTGCAACAACAGCTCTAGCTAAACCTTCACTGATTGATTTTGCTATATCTAATACTGATATTTTGCCTTCGAATTCTTTAATTGAACCGTCTTTTAATGTAACTTTAATCATTTTTTTCCTCCTGTATTTTTTCTAATAAATTTTGAATTTATAATTACTCTAACTAAATCAAGAAAATATATTCTATGATTCCATTATTTAGATTTCATATAAATAATAAAAAAACTCGTCCCAGAAAGTTGGGACGAGTACGATATCGTGGTTCCACCCAAGTTGATTTATTTAATGAAAATAAATCCTCTTGATGACTATAAGGTTGTCAACCGAACACTTTCACATCTAATGCTAATAAGTTCCGCTCCGAGGTAGTTTTTCAAATAGATTATTTTATAAGGCTTTCAGCCGGTGACCTTACTCTCTAGCAAAATAGATTCTAATTTACTTGTCCTCTTCATCGCAATTATATTATAATTTTTAACTATTCTGATTTAGATTATAACAGATACTTAAAAATCATTCAATAATAATATTCAACAAAATTTTTATAAGACTTTATAATTATGATAGTTTTTTAACTTTATAAGCTAAATTAATTTCTATTAATAATTTTTACGTTGTCTTCGAATATTATCTTTATATTTTCTATTATTTCCTTTGAAGTATCATTTTTTAAATCATCTATTATTTCTATTTTTTTAGGGCATAAAGCTAATAATACACTTATTAGACAGTCTTCGTAGTTTAGATCCTCCTTCATAATCATGCTCATCATTTCTTCGCTTTCTTTATTATTTATTTCGATTCCATTTCTGTCAAAAAACCTAAAGCTGCTATCTTTCATTATATGTATTATTAATAAATCAATTTTATGTTCTTGTGATTCTATAAAATATTTTAAAGTATTTATAAATTGATTTTTATCTCTCTTTATTAAATATTCTTCAAGTGCTATATCACTTATTATAGATATATACACCATAAAATCTCTCATTCTAAACCTAAAAAAACCGTCTATATTTAACACCTTTTCTGATTCTATAAATTCAACTAATTTATTGTAAATCGTATTTATTATAAATGGTTCTTTTTTATCAAGGAGACATTTAGCTTCTCGATATATTTCCTCCTTTTCTTCATTATTTAAATTTCTGTAGTTATTCCATATGTATTCTTTTAAATTTTTATCCTTTAAGATAATTAATATTAGTTCTATTACCCCATTAATTGCTTCTTCTTTATGTTCCTCATTTTCCATATCAATATCTACACATAAATCTCTTAAATGCTCATTACATATAATATATTTATTACAATTATTTTTCATAAATAACTTAACCATATAATCATGCTGTGGTAAATAACTTATATGTATCATATTATTAGTCAATATAATCGTTCCCTTCCGTCAAATCAGAAAAGTAGTTTAAATATATCTATATAGTATTATGTCTATTTTTTATTTTTTAATTCACATTTTGGATATATTGGTTAAATTAAATTGATAACTTTATAGAATAAAAAAGGCTGTAGATTAATTTAAAATCTACAGCTTTTTTTATAATTTAATTTTTATTATCTTTCACCTTTTTTGTATGGATTACCTAAAGCAGCCGGAGCTTTAGATGTTCTAACAAATAATATTAACATTACTAATGTTACTATATAAGGTAACATTGATAATAAGTTTTCGTTTATAGTTATTCCTAATGATGGATTTCCTAAATAAACTGTAAGTCCTGTTGAGAAACCGAATAATAGACAAGCCGCTCCTGCCCATTGTGGTCTCCATTTACCAAATATAACAGCTGCTAAAGCTATATACCCTTGTCCTGATATTAAAGCTGGTCTGAATGTTGAAACTATAGCTAAACTCATAGAAGCTCCACCTATACCTGCTAATATACCTGAAAGAATAACACTTGTATATCTAACTCTTGATACATTTATACCTAAAGTATCTGCTGCACCTGGATGCTCACCAACAGCTCTTACTCTAAGACCGAACTTAGTTTTATATAATACAAACCAAACTACAACTATCATTGCTAATGCTATATATGTTGTAGCATAAGTATTGAATATAGTATCTAATATGCTTCCTGATTCAAATACACCATTTAAAGGTCTTGGAATTTTATTTTCCATTGGTATAGTTGGTGTTGTAACTGAACCATTGAATAATATTTTAGATGTAAATAATGCAACCCCTGGAGCTAATAAGTTTATTGCAACCCCAGATATTGTGTGGTCTGCATTGAAACTAATAGTTGCTATACCGTGAATTAAGGCGAATATACCACCTGCTATACCAGCACATAATAAACCAATCCATGGATTACCTGTTAGGTATCCTGCTGTAGCTCCGACAAAAGCTCCTATTGTCATCATCCCTTCAAGTCCTATATTTACTATACCTGAATTCTCTGAAAAGATACCACCAAGTGCTGTAAATATAAGGGGAGTAGAATACATTAAAGTTGTACTAAGGATTATCGCTAAATCATTCATTATTCATTCACCCCTTCATTTTTTCTTTTTTTGCTCATTTTTTGAACAGCTATTTTAATAACATGTACTAATGCTATGAAGTAAACTATTGATCCGATTATTATACTTATAACTTCTGATGGAGCACCAACTGATTGCATTTTTGTTCCACCATATTTGAATGCACCGAATAATAATCCTGAGAATATAACACCAATTGGGTTATTGTTTGCTATAAGTGCAACTGCTATACCATCAAATCCATATCCTTCTTGAGCTGGAAGTACTGTTATAACATTTGTAACACCCATAACTTGTATTGCACCTGCTATTGCAGCTATCATACCTGCTATAGCCATAGATTTTAATATAGAAGAGTTTACATTTATACCTGCATACTCTGCACCGAATTTGTTGAATCCAACTGCTCTAAGCTCGAATCCTAAAGTTGTTTTTGCTAATATAAATGCGATTATGATAACTATAATTATAGATATAACAATCCCCCAGTTTACACTAGTCGCTGGACCAACTAAACCTTTTAACCAATCTATGCTTATTTTTGCACTATCTTTTATAGGTACTGATGTTTCACTATTAGGTACTTTTAACCATGAAGTCATTAATACAAAGTTGCTTAGATAGAAAGCTATCCAGTTTAACATTATGTTTGCTATAACTTCATTTATTCCGAATTTAGATTTTAACCATCCTGCTACTCCACCCCATATTGCACCAGCAAGTGCTGCACAAAGTAAAGTAAGTGGTATATGGATTATTGCTGGTAAATCTAAACCTGCACCAACTAAAACTGCTACTAAAGCACCTATTATAAATTGACCTTCTGCACCTATATTGAACAGACCTGTTTTAAATGCAAAGGCAATTGATAAACCTGTAAGTATTAATGGTGTCGCTCTTATTATAGTCCATGCTATATATTTAGGCTTACCGATTATACCGTCTATTAATGCAGCATAAACTGTTATTGGGTTATGTCCAGATAACATTAATGCTATTGCACCAACTAGAAGTCCTAATACTACTGATAGTACTGAGAATAAGAAAGTATCATTAAGAAAACTTTTCTTTTTTGCTATTTTATTTTCCATCTACTGCACCTCCTGCCATCATAAGTCCAAGAGTATTTTCGTCTGTAGTTTTTGCATCTACTATTCCTACTATTTTACCTTCGTACATAACAGCTATTCTGTCTGATACGTTCATTACTTCGTCTAATTCTAATGATACAAGTAAAACAGCATTTCCTGCATCTCTTTGTTCAACTAATGCTTTGTGAACGAATTCTATCGCACCAACATCAAGTCCTCTTGTAGGTTGAGTCGCTATTAATAATTGAGATTCATTTGTTTCTTGTCTAGATCTCTCTATATTCATAACCTCTCTACCTATGATTATTTTTTGTTGGTTACCACCAGAAAGTGCTCTAGTTTTTTGAGTGTAATCTGTAGGTCTAACGTCAAATCTTGAAATTATTGATTTTGCATGTTTGTCCATTGCGTCTTTGTTTATTATGCTATTTTTAGAGAATCTAGCATCTTTGTAGTTTTGTAATATAGAGTTTTCTGCAACAGTGAAATCTAAAACAAGACCTCTTTTATGTCTATCTTCTGGTATATTTTTTATACCTTTTTTGAAGATTTGTTTTGGAGTATTATTTACTATTTCATGTCCGTTTATTTTTATGCTTCCGCTATGACATTTTCTAAGACCAGTTAAAGCTTCAACTAATTCACTTTGTCCATTTCCGTCTATACCAGCTATACCTACTATTTCTCCAGCTCTTACTTCTAAAGATAATCCGTCTACAGCTGAAATTTTTCTGCTGTCTTTTACAACTAAATCATTTATTTCTAGTACTGTTTCTTTTGGTTGAGCATCTTCTTTATCAACTTTGAAGTTAACTTCTCTACCAACCATCATTGTTGCTAAATCATCTTCTGTAACTTCATCAACTTTTACAGTATCGATGTATTTACCTCTTCTTATAACAGTACAATGATCTGCTATTGCTTTTATCTCTTTTAATTTATGAGTTATTATTATAACTGACTTACCTTCTTTAGTTAAGTTTCTGATGATTTTTATTAAATCTTCTATTTCTTGTGGTGTTAAAACTGCTGTTGGTTCGTCAAGTATTAACATATCAGCTCCTCTATATAGAGCTTTTAATATTTCAACTCTTTGTTGCATACCTACTGATATATCATCTACCTTTGCCATTGGGTCTATAGCTAAACCATATCTTTTAGATATTTCTTCTACATCTTTTATAGCTTTGTTCATATCTAAAGTTCCCATAAATTTAGTAGTTTCACTACCTAAAATTATGTTTTGTGCAACTGTAAAAGTTCCTATTAACATGAAATGTTGGTGAACCATTCCTATCCCTTTGCTTATTGCAACGCTAGGATTTTCGATATTAACTAATTCTTCGTTTATATGAATTTCACCTGAAGTTGGAGTGTATAATCCATATAAGATGTTCATTAGAGTTGATTTACCTGCACCATTTTCACCTAAAAGTGCATGTACCTCTCCCTTGTGTACAGTCAAGTTGATGTTGTCATTGGCAACGAAATCGCCAAATTTCTTAGTTATATTTTTCATTTGTATACTTTTATGATTGTAATCTATATAACTATTTTCCATGCTCACACTGTCCTCCTTATTTTTTTAATTAATAATATTCTATATCCGACATTAATCGTCTACTTAAAAAAATGGATAATACATATATATATTATCCATTTTTTATAGAATCTATTTGTATTTTAAAAGTTTTCTAATTCCGCCAGAAATATACTTTATTTAGTTAGTTTTAAAAAATTATTTTCCAACTATTTCATTGTATTCTTTCTCATTTTGAGGAACTTTTATTTCACCGCTTTTAACTAATTCAGCTTGTTCTTCAACATATTTTAATATGTCTGCTGGAACATTTTTATCAGTAGTTTTAGCTATACCAACACCACCACTTGCAAGTGTATTTGTTATAACTTGTCCACCTTTGTAATTTCCATCTATCATTTGACCTATTAAGTCTATAACTGATACGTCTACATTTTTAACAGCTGATGTTATTACGTTATCTGGAGCTAATACATTTTGGTCTGTATCAACACCAATAGCCATTTTTCCATTTTCTTTAGCAGCTTCTATAGCTCCTGTACCAACTGCACCTGCTGCTGTGAATATTACATCAACACCGTCTTTATGCATTTGGTTAGCTATTGATTTACCTAATGCAGCATCATTAAAACTATTTGCGCATCTTACAACTACTTCACAATCTGGATTTGCAGCTTTAACTCCTGCCATATATCCATATTGGAATCTGTTTAATACAACACTCTCCATACCACTTATAAATGCTACTTTGTTTGTTTCAGTCATTTTACCAGCTATTAATCCTGCTAAATATGATGAAGTATTATCTTCATATACTAATGAAGTAACATTTTCTGGTTGTTCTTCATAAGCATGGTCAACTACAGCAAATTGTTTTTCTGGATAGTTTTTAGCTGCTTCTGCTATAGCATCTGCAGTTTTATAACCAACACCTATTATTAAATCTAAATCTTCTTCAACGAATGTTTCTATGTTTGGAACGTAATCTGCATCTTTAGTAGACTCTAAGTATTTTACTTTTACTTTGTCACTTCCATATTTCTCTTCTGCTTTTTGTAAACCTTCCCAAGTAGATTGGTTGAATGATTCATCATTAACTCCACCTGTATCTGTTATCATCCCAATAGTGTATACGTCTTTTGAAGTATTATCAGCACCATCATTCTTATTGCTGCATCCAACTAATAGTGTTGTCATCATTGTGAATGCAAGTCCTATTGCAAATAATTTCTTTAATTGCATTTTGTCCTCCTAGCGTTCTCTATTCTGTTTTTATTTTGTGCAAATTTTCTTATATTATTTATAAGTTATTAATTCTTTATATATTATGATAAACTTATAGTAATATTTCATATTGTGTAACACATATATAATAATTGCACGATTTTTTACCTTTATCTATTATCCTATTTTCTCATTAAAATTTCAATATAAAATTAATTTTTTTTTAATTTTTTATTACATTAAATATTTAATTTTACTTATTTTCCAAAAATACACTATATATCGACATAATATCGACATAAAAATAGCTATCAATAGGTTTAAACCTTTTGATAGCTATTAATTAATTCATATATTATTTATAGTATAACTTATTTCCCAACTATTTCATTGTACTGTTTTTCATTTTCTGGAACTTTTATTTCTCCAGATTTTATTTTATCAGCTTGTTCGTTAACATAGTCAAGTATGTCTTTAGAAACATGATCTTTTGTTGAATCTGATAATCCAACACCACCACTTGCAAGTGTATTAACTATAACTTGTCCACCTTGGTAGTTTCCATCTAATATTTCACCTACTAAGTTAACTATTGATACGTTTATATTTTTTACTGTTGATGATATTACATTTTCTGGAGCTAAAGGATTTTGATCTATATCAACACCTATAGCCATTTTTTTGTTTTCTTTAGCTGCTTCTATAGCACCTGTTCCAGCTGCACCTGCTGCTGTATATATTACATCAACACCGTCTTTGTGCATTTGGTTAGCTATTGATTTTGCTAATGCTGCATCGCTGAAGCTGTTTGCATATCTTACAGATATTTCACAATCTGGATTTGCAGCTTTAACTCCTGCTCTAAATCCATATTCGAATTTATCTAATGTAGCACTTTTCATTCCACCTATGAATGCAACTTTATTAGTTTCAGTCTTTTTAGCTGCTATTAATCCAGCTAAGTAAGCTGCTGTATTATCTTCATATATTAATGAAGTTACATTTTCTGGTTGTTTGTCATAAGCATGGTCTATTATTGCAAATTGTACATCTGGATAGTTTTTAGATGCTTCTTCTATTGCACCTGCTATTTTATATCCAACACCAATTATTAAATCTAAATCTTCTTCTACAAATGTTTCTATGTTTGGTGTATAGTCAGCTTCTTGACTAGACTCTACATATTTAACTTGTACTTTATCTTTTCCGTATTTTTCTTGAGCTTGTTGTAACCCTTCCCAAGTAGATTGGTTAAATGATTCGTCGTTCACTCCACCAGTATCAGATATCATACCTATTTTGTATACATCTTCACTATTGTCTGTTTTATTTCCGCTACATCCAACTAATAATGAACTCATCATTACCGCTGCAAGCCCTACTGCAAATAATTTTTTTAATTGCATAATGTCCTCCTACAAAACTGTCTAATTTTTGTTATTTTTATTTTGTGCAGATTTCGACTATTTATAAGTCATATTATTTTTTTAATAATATTTTAATTAGTATACATTATATGTCGAAATCACGCGAAATATATCCACTTACATTATCCTATTTTCTTTCAAAAAAATCAATCTTTTTTTTTCATTTTTTTCTTTTTGTTCGTCTTTTTTTTCAAAGATC
>NZ_JADPET010000091.1 GCF_015667935.1 Clostridium sp. 1001270J_160509_D11
GATCTATTTATTTATGAATATTATGTTAATCAATGTTAAACGACAATTTTCTACTTTATATTACAAATTTTTTCAAAAAAATTAATCCAGTAATTGACAAAATTATTTCACTATATTATTATTGTAATAATACCTAAAACCAAGTGTATTAAAAAGAGTTATTAGTATTATTTGTTATCTTGATAATAAAAATACAACTGGAAAAATAATGCATCTTTGAAAATTAAATAGGAGGAGAGATATGAACACAAAAAAAATCGCAGCTATCATAACTCTTGTGGCAATGGTCACGAACTTGTCTGCTAGCACAACTAGTGTTTTAGCACATGAATTAACTAACAAAGATGAAGTAACAAACACATCAAGTAAAATTATTCAAACAAGTCAATCAAATGGCACAAATGAAAATGACACTGAAAAAGAGTCAAAACAAAATGTATCGAGAAACGTTACAAATAGCCTAAAAGCAGGAATTAAAAAATTTGCTAAGACTGATGGGAAATTTGAAGAGGCTTATAACAAGGCATTCAAGGTTGATAATTCTGAGATTGCAAGTGTTAGAAGTAATGATGGTTCTTCAACTGAAAATCTTATGAAAGCGTTTGACGACGATACGCAAACATGCTGGTCTTCTAGAAGATTAAACAGCGATACTTTCACAAATGAGATAGTTGTAACATTAAAAGAGTCTATGAAAATAGACACAATGATTTACGGTGGTACACCATATTGGCAAAAAGGATATGCAGAAGAATTTGAAATCTATGCATCAAATACTGATGATGGTGACGACTTTAAATTAATAGCAGTCGGAGAGCAAGCCGCATGCCACGACATAAAAGAGATAACATTTAAACCAACTGAATTAAAAAGATTTAAGTTTGTATACAAAAAAGGTAACTTAAATCAAGCAGCATCATCTGTTTTCTGGTTATACAAACATGATGAATTAAAAGCAACTGTAGATAATCTTTTTACAGATGGTACAATGGTAAAACTAAAAGATGAATATAACAGCGAAGAGGCGATAAATGCTTTAGAAGAAAAAGTAAACAAACATCCTTTAAAACATCAATTAGTTAGCAATATTGAAATAGCAAAAGAGCTTTTAAAGGAAGAAAAGGATTTTTCTGATAGAACATTCACGCTTACACAGTATGGGAATACTCATGAAAAAGCAAGAAGCCAATTAGGTATGTCTAGATATGGGACAGACTTACAATCTACAGGTATAGTAGGAAGACCAGGACAAGTATTTAAAGTATTTGTAGAGGCAGAAGACGGTGCACCACTTCCACAAATCGTATTTTCTCAACAAGAAGGTCGTTTTGGACATTGGAAACAAGAGTACCAATTAAAGAAAGGTCTTAACGTTATAACAGTACCTGAGATTTATAACGATTCATGGAGTCAAAAATCTATAAAAGGTGGACCTGTTTATTTAATGAATAGATATACACCACAGCAACAAGGGAAAGCTCCAGTAGTTCGTATAGAAGGTGGAGAAGAATTTCCATTATATAACTCTGGTGATGACAAAGCTGAGTTCTTAGAAAAATTAAAAGCATACAAAGCTAAATTAGACAAAGACCCAGCAAATACAGTAGACGTATATGAATTTAATACAACAAGATTTATGTATACAGGTACTGCAAAAGCAGCATACCAAGTATATGTAAATGAAGGGGTTGATGTTGAGGAAAGTGTTCAAGTATGGAACACAAGAATCCAAGATGCGTTTGAGCTTTCTGGATTAAAAGACGATCCATCTGACCCAACTAACGACTCAACAAACGTAAGAACATCAATAAGACTTATGCAACCTTATGGGGCAGCATATGCAGCATCAGACCATATAGGTGTGCAAAGACACATACAAGAAATAATATTAAGAACTGACCAAGACAGCATAAACAGCATACTTTGGGGTATGTTGCATGAAGTTGGGCACCAATTAGACATAGCGACTAGAGAATGGGGCGAAATCACAAACAACATGTACTCAAACAACGCTTATATTAACGATGGTACAGGAGATAGAGCAGCATACAGCAAAATACACAATTTATTAGCTCCAGACGATTCATCAGTAAACTTTAACAATCTTGATGGAACTATACAATTAGGGATGTTCTGGCAATTACAACTTAAAAAAGATACATATTGGGCAGAGTTAGACTCACTTTATAGAAAAAATAAACCAAGCGTTAATGGTGAACAACAAAAAAGAGACACATTAGCACTTTATTCTTCAGAAGTCCTAAATATGAATTTGACAAACTATTTTGAAAAATATGGATTTACATTATCAGATAGTTGTAAAAAACAATTAAAAGAGAAATTCCCAAATGATTGTGAAAAAATCTGGTACTTAAATGGAGACGCATTAAGCTACGACGGAGAAGGTTTCAAAGGTAAAGATACAGGATTAGAAGTATCTGTGTCTAAATCTTCAAAAGGCGTAAAATTAACTATGAACATAGACAAAGATGTTAAAAATGACTTACTTGGATATGAAATAATCAAAGATGGAAAAGTAATCGCATTTACAACATCAAACAGTTACACAGACTCTACTGAAACAAACACAGACTCAGATGTAAGTTATGAAGTTGTTCCTTATGCTTTAGACTTAACAACAGGAGATAACGTTGGAGTAAGTACATTAAGTCCAAGCATAAGTGTACAACAAAGTTCATTAGTATTAAAATTAAATGATAAATTTAATCCAATGGACTATGTTAAAGGTTATACCCATTTAGGAGAAGAAATAACATCAAATATAAAAGTTAAAAGTAATGTAGATACTAAAACTCATGGTAACTACACAGTTACATACACATTAAACGACAACGGACAAACTGCAACAAGAGTAGTTAAAGTAGAAGTTGTAAGTGATTATGACTATTTATCAGACTTTAACTGGGAATCTACTTCAACAGCTTGGGGAAGTCCAAGAAGAAACTCTAACATATCTGGTAGAATAAACGGAGATATCAAAAAATTTGAAAAAGGTTTTGGTATACATGCAAATGGTAAAATAGTTTACGATTTATCAGACAAAAACTACGACAGATTTGAGGCTTTAATTGGTATTGATACTTCAATCCAAGAAAACGACAAATCAAGCGTAACATTTAAAATAGTTGCAGACGGTAAAACTGTAGCGACTACAAGTGTTATGGGTTATTATGACAACATGATAGATGTAAATATACCTGTAAGCGGAGTTAAAAAATTAGAAATACAAGTTTATGACGGTGGAAACGGAAATACATGCGACCACTGCATAATAGTTAATCCAAAATTAACAACAAACAACGGAAAACCGAGAATAACTGCGCAAGAGAAATTCTTAAAACTTGGCGACACATTAGACCCAAGAAAAGACGTTAAAGCTCACGACCAAGAAGACGGAGATTTAACATCACAAATACAAATAATCTCAAACAACTTTGTAGAAAACAAAGTAGGTAGATATGAAGTTGTATATGAAGTAACAGATTCAAACAACAACGTTACAAGAACAACAGGATACGTAACAGTATCAGAAGATTATAAAACAAAGAGATCTAGATATGGTAAATTCAGCAATTTACAAGCATATAACGACGCATTTAAATTACCTGTAGTATCTATAAAAAATAATGCAGGACACTACGGAAGCAGTAAAATACAAAATGCACTAGATGGCAACATAAACACTCACTGGGAGACAAATACACCAAACAGTTCTACATTTAAAAACGAAGTAATATTCGACTTAGGTAAAGTACAAGAAATAAGCAGAATGGCTTATGGTGCAAGACGTGATGCATACAACAAAGGTTTCGCATCAAAATTTGAAATATATGTATCTACAAGTGAGTCAGGAGATGACTTCTACTTAGCAGGAAGTGGTTCATACACAACAGGTTCTACTAACGACTTTGTAGAATTTAAAATGAGCAATGTAAGTGCAAGAAGAGTAAAATTCAAATTTGTTGAAGCTCGCGAAGGATGGGCAAGTTTATGTGAAGTAGCATTCTACAAAGAAGATAAATTATCTGACAAAATAGAAAGCTTATTTACAGACGAAACAAAAACAGACGTAGCAGAAAGTTACAACACATTAGAAAAACTAAATGCTTTAAGAGAAGAAGTAAAAGACCACCCAGCATACGAAATATTCAAAGTTGAATTAGACAATGCTGAAAAAATAATAAAAGCTAAATATCCAACTATAAACGTTGAGAAATTAACAGCAGTAGACAAAGACGCTGAGTTTGACTTAATGGCAGATGTTGAGGCGACTGACCAAAAAGACGGAGACATAACTTCAAGCGTAGTAGTAGAAGATGGAGGATTCTCATCATCTAAAATAGGAGAATACACAGTAAAATATTCAGTAACAAATACATTAGGATTAACTACTGAAGTAGAAAGAAAAATAATAATAACAACAAATGAAGATACTTATATATCTGATTTAGATTGGAAATCTGCAACAATAGGTTGGGGAACTATAAGAAAAGATAGATCACTAAACGGAGACGCTATAAAACTTTTAAACAAAAATGGCGAAGTAGAAACATTTGAAAAAGGTATAGGAACTCATGCTCACTCAGAAATAGTTTATGATTCAACAGAATACGACATATTCGACACATGGGTTGGAATGGACCAATACGTAGCAGGAAGACCTGCACCACGCGTTAAATTCAAAGTATACGTAGATGGAAAATTAAAAGCTGAAACAGATTTAATGAAAACTGATTCACCAAAACAACACATAGTAGTAGATGTTAGAAATTCTAAAGAAGTTAAATTAGTAGTAGAAAATGGGCCAAACGGAATGAATGCAGACCATGCTGACTGGGCTGATGCTAAATTCAAAAAGATACCTAAATTTGATACAACAGAACTAGAAAAAATTCTAGAACAAGCTAAAGAATTAGACTTAAACAACTACACACAAGAATCTATGGAAAGATTAGAACAAGCTATAGAAGCTGGTGAAGAAGCTATGACTTCTAAAGACCAAGAAATAATCGAAGCAGCTATAGAAAACCTAACAAGCACAATAGATTCATTAGTAAGAGTAAACTTAAACGAAGTAGTACAAATAAGAGATGAATATCTTAAAAAAGCAATCCAAAAAACACTTAACATTTCAGGCAATGTAACAATAGGTGATATGAGAAAACTTACATCACTTAAATTGTCAGAAGTAACAAGTTTAGAAGGATTACAACACGCGATAAACTTAGAATCATTAAACATAGAATACAATGAAATAAGAGACTTATCGCCACTAAAAAATCTTAAAAAATTAACAAACTTACAAGCAAGCCCTCTAGGTGGCTTAGTGTCAGGACGTATCTATCCAGTAGATAACAAAGCGACAATAAACCTAGACGTTATAAATAGACAAGGAGTAAAACTATCTCCAAAATCTATAATAGTAAAACATAACAAAACACATGAAATAGTAACATTAGACGCAGCACAATACACAAAAAATGGCGTAGTTACACTAGATACAACAACTTTCGATAAATATCTTTATACAATAACACTAGTATACGAAGATACTTACGATAACTACGTATCACAATTTATGTTTATGCTTGACAATAGATAAACTAATTGATTAATTAATGTTTATCCTAAATAATAGAGAAGTCTAATATTATAAAAATGATATCTAAACGTGAATAAAGATATCAAACTTAAGTAAATAAAAGTCATCAACAATAAAGATTAGAATTTAAAAACTAAAATTTAAAAACTAAAAACTAAAGGAGACTATCACAAAATATTTTGGAGATAGTCCCTCTTTATTCAAAAAAATAAACTAGGAGTAGGGTATGTTTAAGAAAAAAGTAGCAATACTAACTTTAGTATCGGTTATTTCAAGCTTTTCAGCTAATACAACAGCAGTCTTAGCACATGAATTAACAAAAAACGAGGAAAAAATATCAACACAAGAAAATTCAGCAGATAATAACGAAGAATCTAAAACAGCACAAAACTTAGAAACTTCACAAGAGGAAGAAAAGTCTCAAGAACAAGAGAAATCTCAGACAGAAGAGTCTAAAGAAACATCACAAGATTCTCAAGAAGAATCTACTGAATCAACTGAATCAACAATAACTAAAAAGACTATAACTTTAACTCAAAACGGCGACACAAAGGCGAAAGCCAGAGAGAACTTACGCATGGTTTCTTTCGGTACAGATTTACAATCAACAGGTATAGTGGCGAAGCCAGGAGAAAAAATAACAATTTATGTTGAAGCGGATGACAATGCACCACTTCCAAGAGTGGCATTCACTCAACACGAGGCACATTATGCAAACTGGATAAGAGAATATCAACTACAAAAAGGGAAAAACGTGCTTACTGTTCCTGAGATATACAGCACTTCTTGGGAAAATAAAACTGTAAAAGGCGGAGCCTTATATTTAATAAATAGATATACAAAAGAGCAACAGGGCGCAGCCCCAGTCGTTACAATAGAAGGAGGCGAAGCCTTCCCAACATACAAAGAAGGTGACGACAAAGCACAATTTATAAAAGAATTAAAGGCATACAACCAAAAACTAAAAGAAGACCCAGACAACACAGTAGATATCTTTGAATTTACAAGCAACAGAATACTTTACACAGGAACAACATCAGCAGCATATCAAGTATATGTAAAAGAAGGCGTAGACATCCTAGAAAGTGTAAACAATCTAAACGGACAAATTCAAGATGCGTTCGATTTCTCAGGACTAAAAGACGATCCATCAGATATAACTAACGACTCAACAAACGTAAGAACACCAATAAGACTTATGCAACCTTATGGATTAGCATATGCATACGGAGACCACGTCGGAATCCAAAGAGACTACGAACAATCAATGCTTAGAACAGACTTATCAAGTCTAGGCTCTGTAATATGGACAACAGTCCACGAAGCAGGACACCAAATGGACATAAGCGCGAGAGAATGGCCAGAAGTAACAAACAACATGTGGGCAAACAACGCACACATAAAAAATGGCTTCCAAGACAGGGTCAACTACACATATTTATACAAATACTTAGCACCAGAAAAATCACTAAGAGGATTTGACACATTTGACTATTTTCAACAACTAGGGATGTTCTGGCAGCTACAACTTAAAAAAGATACATACTGGGCAGAACTAGAAACACTATACAGAGAGAGAAAACCAAGCCCAAGAGATTATCAACACAAAAAAGATATCCTAGCTACATATTCTTCAGAAGTATTAGGCATAAACTTAACTTACTACTTCGAAAAATACGGATTTACACTATCAGACGAGTGCAAACAAAACCTTAAAAAATACCCAGACTCAAACGAAAAACTATGGTATTTAAATAGCACAGTTATAGGATACACTGGATCTGGCTACACTAACACAGACACAGGATTAGAGCTTTCAATCTCAAAAGTAAAATCAGGTGTAAAACTAAGTATGGCAATAAACAATAGCAAAAAAGATGATCTACTTGGTTACGAAATACTAAAAGACGGAAAAGTAATCGGATTTACATCATCAAATACATACATAGACGAAAATGCAACAGACGACAACGCACAATACGCAGTAATTCCTTACGCAAAAGACTTAACTTCAGCAAACAAAGTTGAAATTAACTCAAAAATGCCGAGCATAAGCATCCAACAAGAGAAAATAACTCTAAAAGTAGGAGAAAAATTTGACGCAAAAGCCTATGTAAAAGGTCTTACTTACACAGGAGAAGACATAACATCAAACATAAAAATAGAAAATAACGTAAACCCTAACAAAAAAGGAAACTACACAGTAAACTACGAGTTAACTAACGAAGGTCAAACTACAATAAGAAATATTGAAGTCGAAGTAGTAAGCGACTATGACTACTTATCAGACCTTTCATGGGAAACAATAAAAACAGCTTGGGGAATACCAAGAACAAACACAAACATCCAAGGTATGGTTCACGAACAAGTAACTAAATTCAAAAAAGGTATCGGAATCCATGCAAACGGAAAAATAACATACGATTTAAGCGACAAAGACTACCAAAACTTTGAAGCATTAATAGGTGTAGACACAGCAGTAGGTCAAAACGACTACTCAAGCGTAACTTTCAAAATATCAGCTGACGGCAAAACTCTAGCAACAACAAACGTAATGCAATACGGAGACAACCTAGCGTACATCAACGTTCCAGTAGCAGGAGTAAAAGAATTAGTAATCGAAGTTTACGACGGTGGAAACGGAAACACATGCGACCACTGCATAATAGTTAATCCAAAATTAACAAAAAACAACGGAACACCAAAATTCACAGGAGAAGATAAAATCGCATTTAACATAAACGAAGATATCGACATCCTAAAAGGAATAAAAGCAACAGATGCCGAAGACGGTGACCTAACACAAAACATACAAGTAGAAACAGACTACATAGAAGGAAACACAGGAATATTTAACGTAAACTGCTCCGTAACTGACAACGATGGCAACAAAACAACATTCAAAAGAACAGTAGTAGTATCAGAAAAAGAAACATACTTATCTGACTTAAACTATGAATACGGAACAATAGGCTCAGGCTACATAGGAAAAGATAAATCAGTAAGAGAAGAAACAATCCAACTTCTAAACGAAGACGGAACATACCAAGAATTCAAAAAAGGTATAGGAACACACTCTTACTCAGAAATAGTTTACGACTCAACAGGTTACGACATATTTGACACTTGGGTAGGCCTTGACAAATTCGTCTCAAACCAAGAAGCATCAAGTGTAATCTTCAAAGTATACGTAGACAACGAGCTAAAAGCACAAACAGGCTTAATGAAATCAGATTCGCCAAAACAACGTTTAATAGTAGACATAAGAAACTCTAAAAAAATAAAACTAGTAGTAGAAGAAGCAGACAACGGCGACACTTGGGACCACGCTGACTGGGCAGATGCCAAATTTAGAAATCTTTCAGAATTTGACTTAACAGAATTAGAAAAAATATTAGAAGAAGCAAACTCACTAGATCTAAACAATTACAGTGACGAATCAGCAGAAACTATAAAAAACGCAATACAACTTGCACAAAACACACTAAATTCTAACAACCAAACAAAAATAAATAAAGCAGTAGAAACACTAAGAAATGCAATCGACACTGCAGTAGAAATAGACCTAAGTCAAATAATACAAATAAAAGATAAAACACTAAAACTAAGCATCCAACAAGAACTTGGACTACCAGGCGAAATCAGACTAGGCGACATAAGAGAACTTACATCACTAAACGTTCAAAACAAAAACATAAAAACACTAGAAGGACTACAATACGCAGTAAATCTAGAAACACTAAACATAAAAAACAACGAAATAAAAGATTTATCGCCACTAAAAAATCTTAAAAAACTAAATAATTTACAAGCAGACCCACAAACAATAAACGAAGACTGGTTTTGGGCAAAAGGCCAAGGCGTAGAAGTAGACTTCAACATAACAAACAGAAAAGGCCAAAAACTAAACCCAACATCTATAGTTATAAAAGACAATAGAACATGGAAAACAACAACACTAAACATAGAAGAATGTACAAACAACAACGGAAAAATATCATTCAGTACACAAAACTTCTACAAAGGAATACACACACTTTATCTAACATACCAAGATAAAGACGACAACTACAAAACAGAAATAACATTCTTAATAGACAACAGAGAAAAATAAAACACAAATAGCTAACTAATTAAATTAAAATAAAATAGTTAACTAAAAAATAACACAAAATTATACTTCTTAAATATTAACAAATAGAAAAAGACGTGAAGAAAAATGCACCCGACAGCTGCACAAACTTCACGTCTTTTATTGTATTATTTATATATTATTTATATTAATAATTAATTGATTAATTACGTGATTAGTTGCTTAGTATTACTTTATTATTGTAACTATCGTATTATTTTACTATTTTTATATATATGACTCTATTTAATAACTTTGTGATAAATGTGATAAATTTTCTCAATTTATAAGGGATTATAAGGTAATATTTATTACTAGATGAATAATTATTATTTGTATTTAATATTTAATATTTAATATTTACTGTTTACTATTTGTATATATTTATATAGAACGATAAAATTTAGAGCTGAAAAATTTAAATCTGAACATTACATTTTACATCATATAAAAATATAAAAATATATTAATATATTATGAAAAACATATAAATTACAGCATATTATATAAATAGCATATTATATTATATAAACTCAACTTTTCTATTTTGAATTTGTTTTTGAGTTACGGACAGGTTTATTGTCGTAATTTCTGTAAATAAACGACTAATTCGACTTATTTCGTTAACTTCTTGCAATATAAATAAAAAAGCATGCCATGATAAATAATTATTTAAATACTTAGTTGCTACTCCATGAAAATTCGACAACCAACGAGATAATTTATGGTTATACATATGAACATGATGTACAGAATAAATTAAATCTTTCATTCTACTTTTGGCTTTTTTGAACTTAACATTAAGTTTAAACGCAGCTTCTCTATATAAACCACTACTAAAAGCACATATAGTTGAATTTTTATCTAATTTACCTTCAAAGAACGACACAATATCTTGATATTTTCTATTAATATTTGACACTAAAGGAGGATTTTCTACTATTCTTGTAAGAACATGGCCATTTCTATCCATAGCGGTACTAATTTTTACTTGAACTGGTTTTAAATATTTTTGTGGATTTTTTAATAAATAATCACAGTTTCTAAAAGTCCAACCGACACAACGTGACAAATCTTCATATTCAAAATTATAAAAATAACGATCTTCTTCAATAGTTTTTTTAGGACTTTTACCTTTAAATGATTCATTTAGATT
The DNA here is from genome assembly GCF_015667935.1 of Clostridium sp. 1001270J_160509_D11. Taxonomy (GTDB): domain Bacteria; phylum Bacillota; class Clostridia; order Peptostreptococcales; family Peptostreptococcaceae; genus Intestinibacter. The sequence goes on from NZ_JADPET010000091.1 coordinate 10,912, forward strand.
ATATTCATCTGCAGAAATAATTCCTTGAAATGATTGATTTCTCAAGGATAAATTTAATACATCTAAAATCCTATGGCGCATAAAAAATGATGTTGGTATGCTTACACCTACTTTTTGAGCACAATGTTTTATTGTTCCACCTTCTATCATAAAACGACAATATTTTATCCATGTATCGAGACTTAATTTAGTATTAGAAAGAGGTGAAAAACTTCTTTCATCAAATGTAGTTCTACAATTTTTGCAAATATATCGTTGACGATTATTTGTTTTCCCATTTTTATTTAACTTAGAATGTCCACATTTTGGACATTTTAATCCATTTTTAAACCTTCCTCGAAGTATTTCGATATTTTTTTCTGAATCATTAGGGAAATTTCTCAAAAATTCGTCATCAGAACCCAATACGATTCCATAATAGTAGGCCATTTTTATTTTATTTTGAATTATATTAATTAAAGATTGCAACTCTTTTTTAGTCAAGTTATTAGTTAAAGATTCTAGGTTTTTAATTTCACTTTCTGTCATAGATCTTAGATATTTACTTACTAATATTGGACTTTCTGTTTGTCCCAAGAACATATTGGC
>NZ_JADPET010000092.1 GCF_015667935.1 Clostridium sp. 1001270J_160509_D11
CACATGCACACCAGATATGTATACACCTGCTACAGCTTGTATAGTTCAGAAAAATATAGGAGCAAAAAATGCATTTGTACCAGTTTCATGACCATTTAAGTCATATTTTTCAAAGTCAGTATTGTCTACTGCTTTTATTTCAACTGCTAATGTTTCAGTTTGTATATAGTTTTTGAATGCTTCTACAGCCTTAGCTATATCTTCATCTGAATTAAATTCTATATCTATATTATCTAAAACTTCGAAGTTGCTTGCTTTTCTTATTTGTTGAACTTTAGATATAAATTCTCTTACATATCCTTCATTTATTAACTCTTCTGTTAAGTTAGTATCTAATATAACGAATATGTTGTTTGCCATAGCAACGTCAAATCCTTCTTTAGCATCTATGTTTATTAAAACATGTTCTCTATCAAATTCGAATGCTTCTCCATCTAAATCAACAGTTACTTTTTCTCCAGCTTCTAATTTAGGAACTACTTCATTTGCATTAAGTTTAGCTAATGCACCTGCAAATAATTTCATTTTTGATCCTAATACAGGTCCTAATACTTTAAAGTTTGGTTTTAAGCTGAAGTTCATGTATTCTTCTAAGCTCTTAGCGAATACAACTTCTTTAACGTTTAATTCTTCTTTTATTAAGTCAACAACGTCGCTTATTACATCTTCATATTTACCATCAACTAATACTTTTGATACTGGTTGACGAACTTTTATTTTACTGTCTTCTCTTGAAGCTCTACCTAAAGCAACTAACGCTTTAGTTAATTCCATTTTTTCTTCAAGTTTAGCATCTATTAAGCTTTCATCGGCTTTTGGATAGCTTGCTAAGTGAACAGATACTTCTCCAGTTAAATCTCTATACATTTCTTCTGACATGTATGGAGCAAATGGAGCTATTAATCTGCATAATCCAGTTAATAATTCATAAGTTGTATTGTAAACAGCTTTTTTATCTTCTGTTAATTCAGTAGCCCAGAAACGTCTTCTAGATCTTCTTATATACCAGTTAGATAAATCGTCATTTAAGAATGCTTGTATATTTCTTATAACTCTGTTAACTTCGAATATTTCTAAGTTTTCTACAGTTGATTTTACTAAACTGTTGTATTTAGATAATATCCATCTGTCTAGTTCTGGTCTATCTTTGTATTCAACGAAGAAGTCTTTTGGATCTATATCGTCAGTGTTTGCATATAATGTGAAGAAGTTATATACGTTTTTCATAGTTCCTAAGAATTTACTTTGTATTTCTCTAAGTCCAGCTTCATCGAATCTGATTGGAGTCCATGGTGGAGATACATATAATAAGTACCATCTTAAAGCATCTGCTCCGTATTTGTCGAATAATTCAAATGGATCTACTGTGTTTCCTTTTGATTTACTCATTTTCTTACCATTTTTGTCAAGAACTAAGTCGTTAACAAGTACGTTTTTATATGGTGCTTTACCCATTACGAATGTTGATATAGCAAGTAATGAATAGAACCATCCTCTAGTTTGGTCTATACCTTCACAGATATAATCTGCTGGGAATAATCTTTCAAATTTTTCTTTGTTTTCAAATGGGTAATGATGTTGAGCAAATGGCATAGCCCCACTGTCAAACCAGCAGTCTATAACTTCTTTAACTCTTGTCATTGGTTTACCACAATCTGAACAAGCTATATGGATATCATCTACATATGGTCTATGTAATTCTACTGTAGCTGGATCTACATTTTCTATAGCTCTTTCAGCAAGTTCAGCTCTTGATCCTATAGATTCAGTATGTCCACAGTCACATCTCCATACGTTAAGTGGAGTACCCCAATATCTAGTTCTTGATACTGCCCAGTCTTTTACGTTTTCTAGCCAGTTACCAAATCTACCTTCACCTACGAATTTAGGATACCAGTTTACTGTATTGTTGTTAGCAACTAATTGGTCTCTTAATTTTGTCATTTCTATATACCAGCTTGGGTTTGCATAGTATACAAGTGGAGTACCACATCTCCAGCAGTGTGGATAGTTGTGCTCTATTTTTTCTTTAGAGAATAATTTTCCTTCTGCTGATAACCATTTTATTATTTCAACATCTATTCCATCTTCCATTACGAAGTGACCTTCCCATGGAGTAGCTGTAAATTTACCATTTGAATCAACTGGTTGTATAACTGGAAGTTGATATTTTCTACCACAGTTGTAGTCATCTTCACCGAATGCTGGTGCAGTATGAACTATACCAGTACCATCTTCTGTTGTTACATAATCAGCGCAAGTCACGAAGAATGCTTTATCTGTAACTTCTACGAAAGGCATTAATTGTTCATATTCCATATATTCTAAATCTTTACCTTTCATAGTTTCAAGAACTTCATAAGTTCCTTCACCTAATACTTTGTTAGCTAAATCACTGCAAAGATAGTATACTTCTCCATCTTTAGCTACTTTTATATAATCTACTTCTGGATTTACTGTTAATGAAACGTTTGATGGTAAAGTCCAAGGAGTAGTTGTCCATGCTAAGAAATATTCATTTTCAGCATCTTTTTTCTTGAATTTACATATTACTGTATTAGTTTTTACTTCTTTGTATCCTTGTGCAACCTCGTGTGAAGCAAGACCAGTTCCACATCTTGGGCAGTAAGGTACTATTTTATGTCCTTCATATAGATATCCTTCTTTGTTGAATTTATCTAATATCCACCAAACTGATTCTATATAGTTGTTGTCTAAAGTTATATATGGGTTGTCTAAGTCAACTTCATATGCCATTCTCTCAGTCATGTTTCTCCATTTTGCTTCATATGAGAAAACTGATTCTCTACATTTTTCGTTGAATTCTTTTATACCATATTCTTCTATTTGTTGTTTATTTGTAAGTCCTAGTTCTTTTTCTACTTGTAACTCAACTGGTAAACCGTGAGTATCCCATCCAGCTTTTCTTTGAACTTGGTATCCGCTCATAGTTTTATATCTACAAACCCAGTCTTTTAATGTTCTAGCTACAACGTGGTGTATCCCTGGATTACCATTAGCTGTTGGTGGTCCTTCGTAGAATACGTAACTTGGATCATTTTCACCTTTTTCTAGCGTTTTTTCTAATATGTTGATGTCTTTCCAATATTTTGACACTTCTGCTTCTGCATCTTTAACAGAAGAATCAACAAGTGGCTTAAACTTAGCCATAATATCACCCTTTCTTATTTTTAAATTGCCATTATTTTCTCAATTTTCAAATTATACATACAAATGCTAGTTATCAATATATACATAAAACGTATATATATTTAATAATTCAAAAATTTTAAAATTAAAATATAATTGCTATTATATTAATAATCAATTATTTACCCAATAAAAAAACTCCTCCCTATACAAAGGGACGAGTTATAATCGCGTTACCACCCTAATTTTACATACTAAAAAAAATAATATGTAACACTCTATAGTTTAACGGCACTAACCGGCTCAGCTTAATAGATAAAATCGTTCAGCCTACAGCTCCAGAGTGATTTTCAACTTTCTCATAAATATTGGCTTTCACCTAATCCAACTCTCTGTAAAGTACTTAAAAGTCTACTCTCTCTATCACAGCTTTTATTTTTTCAATTATACTTGATAATTATACAATAATTCATTTATTTCGTCAATAAAAACATATTCAATTCACAATGTTATGATATTTCATATTATTACCAATATTTATTATTATATACATTTTATTTTAAATTTTTTAATATAATCCAAATGTATATTATTCATTTGTAACAGCATCATCAGTAGATTTTTTATCTACTTGGTTTGTATCTTCTTCAACTGCTATTTCTTCTGTAAATAAATCAGCACTATCCTCCATGTCTTCTTTTATATAACTACATTCTCTAAAAGGCATTTCACAGCTTTCATCTACATCATAGAATATTTCGTCTAAAGTTTCTAGTTCTTCTTTTATTAATGATTTAAATCTATTTCTAAATACTTTAAATTCTCTTACTAAGTTATCATATTCTTTTTTTAGTTCTAAAATACGATTATTAGTTTCGTCTATTATGTGTTTTGATTGAAGTTGAGCTTCTTCTACTATTATTTTTGCTTTTTTATTTGCAGCTACACAAGTATCCTCTGCAGCACTTTGAGCTGTAATTAAAGTTGCATTTAGTGTTTCTTCTATACTTTTGTATCTACTAACTTGTTCTTGATATAAAGTAACCTTTTCTTGAAGGTCCATATTTTCTTTATATAAAGCTTCAAAATCCTCAGTTACTATTTTTAGAAAATCATCAACTTCATCTTCACTATACCCTCTAAAGGCTCTTCTAAATTCTTTATTTTGTATCTCAATTGGAGTTATCATCCTCTAACCTCCTATATAAATCTTTATAAAATAATTTTTGCTTTTACTTTTGTTCTACCCTTTTTTGTTAAATCTCCTACTTCAATAATAGCTCTCCCATGACCTCTAACAGATATGAGACTGTCAGATTTTATTTCTCTTGATGGAGATATTATCTTTTCGTAATCTACATTTACTCTTTCACCTTTTATTAGCTTAACACTATCATTTCTAGATAAGCTGTAAACTCCACTTATTATTGAATCTACCCTTAAAGACGAAACTGTAAAAGATATCTCCTTAAAGTTATGCTCGCTTTGTACGATATCTTTTACAGTTATTTCTTTAACCTTAACTTTATTTCTAGAAACTTTATCTAAATTAATAATTATAAAGTCGCATATATCTTCACTTACAACTACTTGACAGAAGTTATCGTGTATTAATATATCTCCAATTTTTTCTCTTTTTATACCTAAGTTTAATAAGGCTCCTAAATAATCTCTATGAGAAATTGCTTTAAATTTAAAGTTACCCTCAATTTGTATAACTCTTAAATCACTTTCTACATCATCTTCCTCAATATAGTATGGAAAAATATATATTAGCTGTCTTTCTGCATTTTCATATCCACCGTCTACTTTATATTTTAAATCTGATTCAGAATTTAAAATATCTATAGCATTTTTAACTTCAAATGGATTTAAAAATTCTGTAGCTTTTATATCGTAATTTTTCAAACAACTATTCGCCTTATCAATTACTTTGTACATTTTATTTTTTAGTTCTATATCTTTGATATGTGCTGTAAGTTTTAACTTTTCCATTTTATAAGAATATAGAGTATATTACTCTTTGTAATATTTGTATTAATAAAATTGCTATTAATGGTGAAAAATCAACAGGAATTGACACATATCTATATTGAACTCGTCTTATAGGTTCTTCAATTGGATCAGTAATTACGCTTAATGCTTCGTAAATTCTACTCATTCTAACTGAAGGTATCCAGCTTAATACGCATTGTATAACTATGATGAATGATATTACATCTAATAATCTTATTAGTGATACTCCCAATACGCTCATATTCTTGCTCCTTTATTTAATTATTTTTGCCAAGGGAAAAAGGCCTTACTTTCTAATTCTTTTTTCATGTTTGCGTCTATATCAACATTACTTGGCGCTAAGATAAATATAGCTCTCGATACTTTTTGTATTGTTCCATCTAGTACATAAACAGCTCCACTCATAAAGTAGAATATTGCTTTTCTAGTATCTACATCTTGAGCTAATCCTTCTAAATTAACTATCACTGTTCTTTTTTGTTTTAAGTGATCTGCAATCACTGTTACATCTTCATATTTTTTAGGTTCTACTATTACAACCTTCATTGAACTTGTTGTATGTAAATTTACTATTTTGCTAGTTGTAGCAGCTTTAGATGATGATCTTATTGCTCCGATATCGTTACCCACCATATCTTCTTCATTTTCTTCTAAATCTGTGTCCATTTCTTCATCATCATAATATTCGTCCTCTTCTGTCATCCAGTTTTTAAATTTTGAAATTAGACCATTTGACATTATTTCCATCCTCCTTTAAATTTATAATAAAATACTTAATATTTTTAATTATATTTTTTATTAATATAATCCTTATCGTAAATTAATTTTAGTTATTGTAATTTCTAGGTCCAAAAATCGCTGTCCCTACCCTTACAATAGTTGCACCATGTTTTATTGCTAGATGATAATCATGGCTCATTCCCATAGATAAAGTGCTCATTTCAACATTTTTTAAAGAAAGTGAGTCTATTTCTAGAGATAAATCTTTTAATCCTTTAAATACTGATTCTATAACTTCATCATCTTCTACAAATGGAGCCATAGTCATAAGACCTTTTATTCTTATATTAGGATATTTTTCTGATACCATTTTTACAAAATCAACAACATCATCCTTATAAAGACCATGTTTTGTTTCTTCTTTTGATATATTAACTTGTACTAGACAATCTATGATTCTATCTATTTTTTCTGCTCTTTTTTGAATTTCTTCACATAAAGCCTCTCTATCTAGAGAGTGAATCATTGTCACTTTATCAATTATGTATTTTACTTTATTTGTTTGTAAAGTTCCAATAAGATGCCAGTTTACCTTATCCCCTATAACTTCATATTTTCTAGCTAACTCTTGGGGTTTATTTTCACCAACATCTGTTATACCTGCATCTATAGCTTCAAAGACAGCATCAACATCAACTGTTTTTGTAACTGCCATTAAATTAACTTCTTGTGGATTTCTTCCACAGTCATTACATATTGATGCAATTTCGTCTTTAATTTTTTCTATATTTGATTTTATACTCATTTATTAATGTCACCTGCTTACTTTAATATTTTTATTTATAAAATTTGGATATAATAATATTCTATCATATAAATTCAATTTATTTTCATCCTTATTTTTATTATAATCCACATAATAATATTTTGCATCTTTATAATAATTTTTGCCTAAACCTACAAACTCTGGCATATTATTTTCCTCATTTATTACATAAACGCCCAATTTATTATTTTTTTCTACAACTGACTCTACGGGTATTTTAAATCCTTTTATATTTTTATATATTATATCAAATTCTTGAACTCTTGTATTGTAAATTGACATATTTTGTTCCATAATTTTTATGACTATTACCTCTTCATCTTTTTTTTCATATATTTTATCTATCTTTGCCTTAATTGCTTGTCCATTAGAGATTATTTTTAAATCTTGTGCTTCTTTAAAATGATTCTTATCTTTATTTTGAAATATGCATATATAAGTTTCATTTGGATTGATTATTCTAAGTGCTACTTCTGATGAACTAACTTTATGAGTATTGCTATTTATTTTTATAAAATTATTTTCTAAAGAATCCAATATATTTGAATTTATATCATCTAATTTGTCTAATTTAACTTTTTCATAATCATTATCATATTCAAATGATACTATTCCAGAAGTAGGTGATATATTTTCTGTATAGTATTTTTGTTTTTGATTTTCTAGTATTTTAAGTTCTTCCTTTTTATTTAATATTATATTTGAGTTCATACTATTTTTCGATTTTTCTAAGTCATTTATTTCATTTTTTAGATCATCTATTTTTTGTGATATTTCTTCATTTTGTCCCGATTGACTTATAGTAAATAAACTTTTATCATTTTTAATTTTTTCGCCATCTTCTACATTATATTTTATGATTCCATCTTCGTTAGCTTTGATTATAGTCTCATCCATGACTACTATTGCCTTTTTTTTAATTTGAAGGTCTATATTTTCTTCTTCTAAAACCATAGTCTTTGTAAAATAGCCAATTGTCCAAATTACAACTTGAACTAAAATATATAACAGTACTATAAGTAAAAATAAATTTGTAAACTTTATTTTCTTTTTCTTCTTCTTAGCCATCTCTACACCCCCTAAAACAATTGGTTATATTATAATTTGTTTTTTTTAATTCTTTTTCCTTTAAATTGCCTCAAAACAAATTATTAAAAATACAAACAGCATATAGTGTTTTTTAACATAATTTAATATTTTTATACAAAAAAAATTACTGTAAAACGATTTAAAAAATCATTTCACAGTAATTCTTGTATAATATTAATTTCTAATTTTTAAATGAATGTATTGGTGCTGGTATTTTTCCGCCCCTATCTATAAAGTCTTTAGATGAGAATTTGTTTACTTTCATTACTGGCGCTCTACCAAGTAAACCTCCAAACTCGACCATCTCACCGACTTTACACCCTGGAGCTGGTATTACTCTTACGGCAGTTGTTTTATTGTTAATCATTCCTATTGCTGCCTCATCTGCTATCATAGCAGATATTGTTTCAGCTGGTGTATCGCCTTCGACAGCTATCATATCTAAGCCTACCGAACATATTGCAGTCATAGCTTCTAATTTTTCTAAACATAATGAGCCCTTTAATACTGCATCTATCATTCCTGCATCTTCTGATACTGGTATAAATGCACCACTTAGACCTCCAACTCTAGAACAAGCCATAACTCCACCTTTTTTAACAGCATCATTAAGTAGTGCTAATGCTGCTGTTGTTCCATATGCTCCGACAACTTCAACACCCATCTCTTCTATTATATTTGCTACAGAATCTCCAATTGCAGGTGTTGGAGCTAATGATAAATCGACTATTCCAAATGGAACGCCTAATCGTTTAGATGCCTCTTGTGCCACTAATTGTCCCATTCTAGTAACTTTAAAAGCTGTATTTTTTATAGTATCTGCTACAACATCAAAAGATTCTCCTCTTACTTTTTCTAAAGCCCTTTGGACAACTCCAGGACCACTTACACCTACATTTATTACTGTATCTGATTCTCCAACTCCATGGAAAGCCCCTGCCATAAATGGATTATCTTCAACTGCATTACAAAATACAACTAATTTTGCACAGCCAAATCCCTTTTTATCTTTTGTAAGTTCAGCAGTTTGTTTAATAACTTGACCCATTTGTTTTATTGCATCCATATTCATCCCAGCTCTTGTTGAACCTACATTTACAGATGCACATACTTTATTAGTACATGCTAAAGCTTCTGGTATTGATTTTATCAATATTTCGTCGCCTTTAGTATATCCTTTTTGACATAAAGCAGAAAATCCCCCTATAAAGTCTATTCCTAACTCTTCGGCTGCTTTATCTAAAACTTTTGCAAATTCTACATAGTCTTTATCATCACAAGCCCCTGCTATTATAGATATAGGTGTTACAGAAACTCTTTTATTTACAATCGGAATTCCAAACTCACTTTCTATCTCTTGTCCTACTTTTACTAAATCTTTAGCACAAGTAGTTATTTTTTTATATATTTTTTCTCTTGCTTTTTCTCCATCGGAATCAATACAATCAAGTAAAGATATACCCATTGTTATAGTTCTGATATCTAATTTTTGTTCTTCTATCATATTTATAGTTTCTAGTATATTCTTAACGTTCATGATTTCCCTCCGAATTAAATTCTATGCATTTTATTAAAGATTTCTTCTCTTTGAATTCTTGTCTCTACCCCTATAGATTCGCCTCTTTTTTGTAAAGCTTGTTTAATTTCTTCAAAAGATTTAGGACTTTTTTCTAAATCAACCATAACTACCATTGTAAAAAACTCATCCATCAATGTCTGTGTTATATCAATGATATTGACATTTAATTTAAATAATTCATCAGATATTGCTGCTACTATCCCAACCTTATCTCTACCTATTACAGTTAAAAATGCTTTCATAGTTTGATTCCCCCTTTATATTGATGATTTAATTCTATGCCTCTTTTTACTCATTGTCAAACATGACGTATATATTTTAATTTCCTATATATAAAAAAAGAATGCCCTATATAAACCGAGGTTTATTATGGCATTCTTTTTGCAAATTAAATTTAATTATTTAAATTCAATATTATTTTTTTGTTATTACATCTACACCCATGTATGGTCTTAATACTTCTGGAACTACTACAGAACCATCTTCTTGTTGGTAGTTTTCAAGTATAGCAGCTAAGGCTCTACCTACAGCAAGACCTGAACCATTTAATGTATGACAGTATTCTGCTTTAGAATCTTTGCTTCTTTTGAATCTTAATCCAGCACGTCTAGCTTGGAAATCTTCACAGTTTGAACAAGAAGATATTTCAACGTATCTGTTGTAACTTGGCATCCATACTTCTAAGTCATATTTAAATGCTGCAGTGAATCCTAAGTCACCTGTACATATTCTAACAACTCTGTATGGTAAACCTAATTGTTGTAACAAGTATTCAGCATTTGAAGTTAATTTTTCTAATTCATTGTAAGATTCTTCTGGAGCACATATTTTAACCATTTCAACTTTGTTGAATTGATGTTGTCTTACTAGACCTCTAGTATCTCTACCTGCAGAACCAGCTTCTGATCTGAAACATGGAGTATAAGCAGTGTAGTTTAATGGTAATACATCATATGAAAGTATTTCATTTGCATGTATATTAGTTAGAGGTACTTCTGCAGTTGGTATTAAGTAGTATCCGTTGTCTACTTTGAACATGTCTTCTTCGAATTTTGGTAATTGACCAGTTCCTAAGAATGAATTTGCATTAGCCATGAATGGTGGTATAAATTCAGTATATCCGTTAACTCCTGTATTTGTATCTAAGAAGAAGTTATATAAAGATCTTTCTAATCTAGCACCTTTATCTTTGTATAAAGTGAATCTTGAACCAGTTATTTTAGCAGCTCTTTCAAAGTCTAATATATCTAAATCTGTTCCTATTTCCCAGTGTGGTTTGAAATCGAAATCAAATTTTCTTGGTTCTCCCCATGTTCTTTCTTCTATATTATCCGCATCTGTTTCTCCTTGAGGAACTCTTTCGTTTGGAACATTTGGTATTCTAAGTAATCTATATCTTAATTCATCTTGAACTTTTTTAACTTTTTCATCTACAGCTTTTATTTTATCTGATAATTCTTTTAATCTAGCTTTATCAGCAGTTACGTCTTTTCCTTCTTTTATAAGTTGAGGTATTTTTTTAGATTCGATATTCATCTCATTTTTCATTACTTCAACTTCTTTTAATAATTCTCTTCTTTCATCGTCTAAAGCTACAACAGCATCAAGGTCAAATTCTTTTTCCCCTCTTCTGTCCATAGCTTTTTTAATATCATCTAAGTTTTCTCTTATTCTTTTGATATCTAACATTTTTTTCCTCCTAAATATTTTATGTATAATTGCACGTCTCATACAATATAAGCCCAACGTATTTATCCAATTTAACTATATTTTATTCATTTAAAATTATCTTGTCAATTCCCTTAAAAAATATAGTCTATGTAGTTTATAATAAATGGTCTCCCTAAAATATAAAATTTAAATATAATTCCCATTATGCATTTTTGAAATTTTACAAAAATAAGTACGCTAAATTTTAAGAAAATATACCTTTAATTTTCTGAAAAAGATTTCCTTATATATAATGCAATTTACACCCTACGAAATAAAGGTATCTAGTTTTACGGCGCAAAGTGTACAAAAGGGAAAAAGTGCAAAAATATTTACAAAATTAATA
>NZ_JADPET010000093.1 GCF_015667935.1 Clostridium sp. 1001270J_160509_D11
AAGTTTTAAAATATTTATTATATTTTTTACTTGTATAAAAATAAATATGTATAAATATAGCTTAATTAAAGCATAATAAAAATAATCTCTAGATATCTAGAGATTATTTTTATTATGCTTTACAACATCCATTTTATATACACGCCGTATCCTATTTTAGGATTGTTTTCTAAGGCATGAGATACTGCACCAATTATTTTATTATTTTGAATTATTGGAGTACCACTCATACCTTGCACAATTCCTCCAGTCTCCTTAAGTAAATCTTCATCAACAATTCTTATTTTAAAAGTTTTAGGTTCTGGAGTACATTGATTTTCAATTTTTAATATTTCAATATCATACTTAACACATTGATTTTGTTTATTTTGTAATATTATTTGCGCTTTACCAAGTTGAACTTCATCTAAATTAGCTACCTTATATTTTCTTTGATTTGAAAAATCTATATTTCTAGTTTTACCTTTTATACCATATTGCGTATTTTCTTTAAAATCACCAATTAAATAATTTTTACTTGCATTTATATATCCAACATTTCCACGAGATGATTTTTCTATCTCTAAATTGCTTGTTGTAGATATAGTACCTGATTTAATAGGTATTTGTTTTGCGTCACCGACATTAATTGCATGTCCCACTGCACCAAATTGATGAGTTTCAGGATTTATATATGTCAGTGTAGCAAAACCTGATATTGCATTATTAAAACTAACTCTTTTTAATGGTTCTTTATAACATATTAAATTTTTAATTACATTTCCTCTTTTAACAGTAACGCTAATTTGATTACCAGTAGAAGAATAAAACACATCTGATAAATGATTAAAATCTTTTATTGGATTACCTTCTACTCTCAAAATTAAATCACCGCTTTTTAGTGGACAGCCATTAACTTCATTGCGAACAATTAGATTTTCTAGCTGGCCATCAACTTGAATTACTTTTCCGATTGGAATTAAATACATATCATTATTTTTTTCCAAAGAATATGCATAATTTGCATTATTCATGAAAAAATATAATAAGAAGAAAAAACAAACAAAAAAGAAACTATTAAATTTTAATGACTTTAAATTGAGTTTTTTATTAAAATTTAGCAATGTTATAAACACCTTCTTTCTTGAGTTTGGTTGGTGCCTAATATTATATTTTGCAGAAGTAATTTTTTAATGCTTGGAAATGAGATTCAACAAAACCGTAGATTGCATAAATAAACAAAGCATAAAAGAAAAACCGTTGAAATGAAATAAAACAAAAAATAAAAAAGAAATAAAATTTAAATTATATAGATTTTATTTCTTTTTAACCTTTCTTTTTACTATTTTTTTTGAATGTTTTTTAGAATTAGATGAAGATGATCTTTTTGAACTAGATCTTCCACCAGCAGTTGTCGGAACAGCAGGAATAGGAGGAACAAATATAGCATCCTCGCCGTCCGTAGAGCAAGCATTTACACTAGCTATTAATGCTATTTGGTCAGACAAAACAGCAAGAAATGTAGAAAGTATACTTAAATCTACATCAGATAATTCTTCTCCTAATGCAATAGCTAAGGTAGAAGCTAAAACTATGTAATCAAGCGATGAAAAATAACACAACTTCGATTGTTTTCCAGTTGAAGAGCTTGAACCACTTTCAGAATTACAATTTGAATTTTGATTATCATCATTATTTTGGTTTGTATTATCATCACAATTTTGATTGTTATCATTTTCAGAACAATTATTATTACACGAATTAGACGAGTTTGTATTATTTTGCGAAGTTGAATTAGAATCTCTAACAGGGCGTTTACTTTTGCTACTATATTTTCTTTTTTTTCTCTTCAAGAGTTATCACCTCTAAAAAATTTTATGTATATAAATATATATGAAAGACTACAGATTTAAATGAAAATAAAAATGTTGAGGAGGATAGTATGAAAAAATATAAATTTTTAACTACTACTATACTAATAATTGGACTTATAATGATTTTTACATCGAGTGAAACAAAAAATTTAACAAAATTAGTTTCAAATTTTTCAGCTTTAAAACTAAATCCTAACACTAAAACTGAACAATACATAATATGTATAGACCCAGGTCATCAGGCAAAAGGAAATTCAGAGACAGAACAAGTAGGACCAAATTCAGGCTCATATAAAGCAAAAGTATCTTCTGGAACAGCCGGTGTAGCGACTAAAAAGCCAGAATATGAATTAAATTTAGAGGCATCTTTAAAGTTAAAACATATATTAGAAAGTAGAGGATATAAAGTCTATATGACAAGGGAAAGTCATGATGTGGATATAAGCAATAAAGAAAGAGCTATATTTGCAAATGAAAAGAAAGTAGATATGGTAGTTAGGATACATGCCGACGGTTCTGACAATGAAGGAATTACAGGAGCATCTATTTTAATTCCATCAAAATACGGTGAATATACATCAGCTATTTATGAAGACAGCTCAAATTGTGCAAAATTTATAAATGAAAATATGCAAAATAATGGTTTCAAAGTAAATGGTATATTCGAACGTAGCGACTTAACAGGATTTAACTGGTCACAAGTCCCAGCAGTACTATTAGAAATGGGATTTATGAGTAACTATACAGAAGATCAAAATATGTCTAGTCCAAAATATCAAGAAAAAATGATGACTTCAGTAGCAGATGGATTAGATAATTATTTTAAAAATAAAAAATAAGGTGATATTATGACAAATATATTGGGGGAAAGAAGGAATAATAGCGTCTTAGAAAAGACATTAAATATTATAAGTCCGATTAAAAATAAATTTTCAAAACCAGACTGTAGAGTTCATATATTTATACAGGAAAATGCAATGAATAGCTTATGGTTAAATGGATACTATGAAGTCTATGAATTTTTTTATAGATACAAAAAAACAATAAATCAAGGAGTTGTATGGGCAGACCAAGATTTAAAATGCTATTGTCATTTTTTTAATACTTTTACAAATAAGGGGCTACCAGGTGTAGACGATAATGCACTAACACTAGCTATAAAATATTACGACTATGCTATAGATTTTTTTTATGAAGATGATATATACCAATCCATGTTTTATTTAGGTGCAGCTTGCCATCTAGTTCAAGATGTAACCGTCCCGCAACACGCCACAGGAGACTTACTAAACAATCACATGCAGTTTGAAAATTACGCAAAAGCCAATTATCTAAAAATAAAGCGATTTAGAATATACTCTGAACCGATTTTATTTAACTCTGTAGAAGAGTATATACGATTTAATTCTTATAATGCGATAAAGAACCAACATATGTATAAACACGTTCAAAATTTAAGCACTAGATTTTACTTAATTGCCGAAAAAGCATTGGAATTCTCACAACAGACAACAGCAGGAATCCTAATTCTGTATTTTAAAAATACGTATATGCAAAATTACAAAAATCAAATATAATAGTATAGATGTAAACAAATAAAATTTATAAGAGGTGGATAAATGCTAGTAGTAGAAAATGTTAGTCATGGTTTTGGAGCGAGAACAATACTAGAAAATGTATCTTTTAGACTTAAAAAGGGAGAACATATAGCTCTTGTAGGTGCTAATGGAGAAGGAAAATCTAGTTTCTTAAATATAATAACAAAAAAATTAATGCCAGATGCAGGTAATATAAAATGGTCATCAAGAGCAACAGTTGGATACTTAGACCAACATGCTGTTTTAGAAAAAGGAATGACTATAAGAGACGTATTAAGAGATGCGTTCAAAAACATGTTCGAGTTAGAACAAGAAATGTTAAAAATGTATGACCTAATGGGTGAAGCAGACGAAGAACAAATGAATAAACTTCTTGAGGAAACTGCTGAAATACAAACTATATTAGAAAACAGTGGATTCTATACAATAGATGCAAAAATCCAAGAGGTTGCTAATGGTTTAGGATTAGGGGAAATAGGTCTTGATAGAGACGTAACTGATTTAAGTGGAGGTCAAAGAACAAAAGTACTTCTTACTAAATTATTATTAGAAAGTCCAACAATATTAATCCTTGACGAGCCTACAAACCACTTAGATGAAGAGCATATAGTATGGCTTACAAGATATTTACAAGAGTATGAAAACAGCTTTATTCTTGTATCACACGACACAGACTTTATAAACAATACATGTAATGTAATTTATCATATAGAAAATGCTGAGCTTACAAGATATAAAGGTAACTACGACGAATTTGTAAGACTTAGAGATATTAAGAAAAGACAAGAAGAAAGTGCTTATGAAAAACAAGTTGAAGAAAGAAAGAAACTTGAAGATTTCGTAGCTAGAAATAAAGCGAGAGTTGCAACTAGAGGTATGGCAAACTCAAGACAAAAAATACTTGATAAGATGGAAATCTTAGAAAGACCAAAAGAAAAATTAAAACCAACATTCAACTTTAGAAATGCTAGAGCAGCAGCGAGAATAATATTCGAAACTAAAGATTTAGTGTTAGGATATAATGAACCATTAACTAAACCATTAAACTTCCAATTAGAAAGAGGACAAAAAATAGCTCTTAAAGGGATGAATGGTATAGGTAAATCAACACTTCTAAGAACTTTACTTGGAATGACAAAACCATTTGATGGTCAAGTTGAATTAGGTGATTACTTAGAAGTTGGATATTTCGAACAAGAAAGTTCAATGGATAACTACAATACTGCATTAGATGATGTATGGCAAGAATATCCTGTATTAACAAACTACGAAGTTAGACAAGCTCTTGCTAAATGTGGTCTTACTACTGAACATATAACAAGTCAAGTTAGAGTTTTAAGTGGGGGAGAAGCGGCAAAAGTTAGATTATGTAAGTTAATGTTAAAAGACATAAACTTCTTAGTTCTTGACGAGCCTACAAACCACTTAGACGTAGAAGCTAAAGATGAGCTTAAAAAAGCAATAAAAGAATTTAAAGGAACAGTTCTTTTAGTTTGCCATGAGCCAGAATTCTACAGTGATGTAGTTGATGATGTTTGGAATATAGAAGATTTCACTACAAAAATAGTTTAATACTTAAATTAGAGGGGGCTTTCAATTGAGAAAGTTATTAAATGTAGTTGTATCTATATGTTTAGCTTTATTTGTGATTGGTTCATCAGTTATTATAACTATGAATATAAAAAGCATCTACTATAATGATATAGATAAACTAAACATAGAGTCTATGATTAATCTATCAAGGGAAGATATAATAGAGAATTACGATTATTTAATTGATTATAACTTAAGCTGGAATGCAGAAGAATTTGAGTTGCCATCTCTACCTTCATCACAAAATGGTAAAATCCATTTTGAAGAAGTGAGAGATATATTCCAAAATGTAAAAATACTTACTATAATCTGTGGAGTTATCTCTGTTGTAGGAGGTATTTTACAAATTAGAAAGAAAGACTTCAAATTTTTAAGAAATGCATCCATCTTAATTGTGATAATGCCAGTTTTATTGGCTATTCCAATTGCGATAAATTTCAATGCATGTTTTATTATGTTTCATAAGATAATGTTTAGTAACAATTATTGGATTTTTAACCCTGTGTTAGATCCTGTTATAAATATATTGCCGGAAGCATTCTTTATGCATATGGGTATTGCAATTTTGGGAATTATGGTATGTGCAAGTGTAATTTTACAATTGATATATCATAAGGTTAAAAAGTTAAATCATGGCAATATTAAAATAAAAAATTAAATTACAAAAATTATAATATTGAAAGAATGTCGAATAAATGGTATGATGGATATATTGAAATAAGACTGAAATAAAAACGAGACGAAAAAATACGAGTTAGATGATGTAAATCAATTCTAACTCGTATTTTTTTTGCTATAAATAATGCATCATAATTTTAAAAAATATATAATATCTTATTCAGAGTCTAATTTTGTAATTTCAACAATTTCTTTAAACTTTCCAATTATATAATCATAATTTTTCCTTTGGTGGGGAAGAGTACAATTTGTACAATCCTTTATACCTTTTTCTGTATATCTAAAATTTCCACCACATTTATCTTTTAAAGCATATAAAGGGCAATAACAGAATAAGCAGTTGAAATTTTCTGGGTCATTTGTTTTATGACAGGGAAAGTATTCACATTTAGTATTACTAAAAAATTTATAATTCAATTTATATATACCTCCAAAGATTATAATATGAGATAATTTTATTATACTATTTTAATTTAATTTATTATACTTATAATATAGAATCAATATATAAAAATTTATTGGGAGAAGACTTATGAAGGATTTTAGGGAAGTTTCTACGATGGAGTTGCTTTATAATGTGACTACTAAAATGGAAATTAAAATGAAAAAGTTTGAAGAATTATTTAAAAGCAATATGTTGAAATTCACACTAAAGAGGAAGGATAAAGAAGGAGATGAAATAGAAGAAGATGATAGAATAATAGAAAAAGAAAAAATAAAGAAATTATCATATGAGCAGTTGAGAAATGAAGCTGATGAAGGAGATGAAGATGCCCAGTACAACATGGGAAATTATTATCTAACCTTTGAAAGAGATAAGCTCGAGGGTATATCCAAGGCATTTGGCTGGTACAAAAAAGCATCTCAAAATGGCTCGAAAGAGGCACAGTATAACCTCGCATGTTTGTATATCGATGGGGTAGATATAGATTTAGATGAGGAAGAAGACGAAAAAGAGGAACAAGCCTTTATATGGTTTGAAAAATCAGCAGAACAAGGATTTATAAAATCAAAATTT
The DNA here is from genome assembly GCF_015667935.1 of Clostridium sp. 1001270J_160509_D11. GTDB lineage: Bacteria > Bacillota > Clostridia > Peptostreptococcales > Peptostreptococcaceae > Intestinibacter. The sequence goes on from NZ_JADPET010000093.1 coordinate 6,741, forward strand.
TGTTTAGCGCTTTGTTATGAACATGGGATAGGAGTAGAAGAAGATAAACAAAAGGCATTTGAAATAGTAAAGTCACTTGAAAATGAAAAAAATAATTATCCAATTCAATATTGCTTGGGAGTATATTATGAAAATGGAATTGGAGTAGATAAAGACAAGAAAAAAGCATTTGAATACTATAAGTTTTGTGCTAATGGAGGGTATGATATAGCTCAGCTTAGGACTGCAATTTGTTTTGAATATGGAATAGGTGTAAAACAGGATTATAAAAAAGCATTTAATCGATATAAAAAAGCTGTGAGCAATGGAAATGAAGATGCAAAATATCTTATGGGACATTGTTATGAATTTGGAATTGGAACTAATGTAGATTATAAAAAGGCATTTTCAATATATGAGGAATTAAAAGAAATAGATTATGAAGATGGCATTTATAGACTAGCATATTGTTATGAACATGGAATAGGGATAGATATAGATAAAGAAAAAGCGTTTAAATTATATAATGACTTGGCACGAATGGGAAATGAAGACGCAATGTTTTATCTAGCACAGTGTTATGAATTAGATAGAAAAAATGTATTAAGTAATGAGGAAATTGTCGCAGATTTAGAAGAAAGCGACTTAGAACAAGATTATGGTGATGTAATGGTTATACAAGATGAAATAGCAGATTTAGATGTAGAACCAAAAGAAGTCACAGATTTAGAACACGATACAAATTTAGAAAAAGATATAAATATAGTGATAGAAGAAAATAGTATAAATCAACTACAACCAAAAGATTTAGACTTGACTCTGCAAAGCAGCATAGATGAGGAAATAACATTTAGCAAAGACTTAGGTATTAATGTATTTCTAGAGCAGACTATATTTAAACAGATAAAAGACAATAACCTAGAAAGTGACTTAAAAAGATTAATTATAAAGATTGATAAATGCATGAAATCATCAAATAAGTCGTTAAATTTAAATAGTCTAGGTTTTAAAAAGTATGAGGGGATAAAAGATAATAGTATTTATGGATTTGATTTCAATAACAAGATAAATGATAGTGATAGAATAATAGCATGTTTTATGAAAGATTATGTTAAAAAGAATGAATTTGACTTTGATAGATATAAAGGCAATAAAAACGACAAAAAGGGGATTATATTATTTTCAATAGCTAAGCACAACGATCAAGAAAAAGAAGCATTAAAAGTATCTAAAAGGATAAATAGCCACTTCTTTGATAATGGAAACTTCAAAAATTTAAATAGAAAAAAAGAAATGACATATAAAGATATGTTGGAAATAAGGGATAACGTAAAAAGAAACCAAGAAACTAATATGACATTTAGAGCTATTGATTTTAACGATAATGAAATAATATATCAAGAAGTACTGACAAAAGAACAAGCCAAATATATAGATACATTTATTCAAAAATCAGAACCATTCATATTATCAGGTATAGCTGGTAGTGGAAAAACACTATCTACAATCAATTTAATACCAGATATGGTTGAAAAAATCAAAAATATGAACTCAAACAAAAAAATTCTCTACATTACATTTTCAAACAACTTAAAAGAATATGTGAAATCAAAAGTAATGGAAAATTACTATGAATATAACGAATATATAGATATAAGAACTTTTGTAGATATATGCACAGAGATAAATTATAAGCATAACAACAAAAAAATAGATAGATCTAAAATTATAACGCAAAATTCTTATAATAAGAGTTTTACAAAGTTTTTAGAATGGTTACAACAGACATCTAGGGACGGAAATATTATAAAGTTTATTAAGAAATATGAAAATGAAAAAAATATTATTTATAGCGAAATTTTTGGAATACTAAAAGGTTCTATGTACGTCGATTGGGACAGGAAAGAGCCATATATAGTAAACTCTGAATACTATATCAACAATAGTAAACAAATAGTAGAAGATTATAAAATTTTTGTAGAAGAAGATAGGCAAATTTTATATTCTATAACGGAAAAATACAACCAGTGGTTGTGCGAAAATGACTATCACGACATAAATGATATAGCATTTGAATTACAAAGTTTAATAAAAGAAAAGTCTATAAACTATGAATATGTCGTAGTTGATGAGGTTCAAGATTTTACAGAGGTCCAAATATATATGTTGTTCTTATTAGCTAAAGAACAAGAAATTTATGCAAAGAATAAAACAAGAAAAATATTATTAGCAGGGGACCCCAACCAAATAATAAATCCAACATTTTTCAAAATAGGAAGGCTTACAAAATTATTTTATTTATACGGATATCATTATGAAATTGAGCGACTTAATGAGAATTTCAGAAACTCTATAAATATAATGAAGATGAATAATATAGTAAATGAAATAATAAATGATAAACTTCCGGCAAGAAAAGAAGAAGACAGACAGTTTGAAATAACAAAAAACAATAAAACAGGTATAATAGAGCAAGTTGAAGCGACAGAAGACAACTTAAAAATTATATTTAGTGAGCTTGATGCATCTGCAAAAGTTGCGCTTATAGTATCTGATGATGAGAAAAAACAACATCTAAAACAAAAGTACAACTGCAAAAATGCATTTACAATATCTGAATTTAAAGGGAAGGAATTCGATAATATAATAGCTTACAATATATTATCTGACTATGCAGATATTTATGAAGAAGTTTATAAAAAGGAAATTTTAAAAGAAGGTCATTACAGTTATTACTTCAATCGATTTTATGTTTCTATAACTAGAGCAAATTATAATTTAGTCTTAATAGAAGAAAAAGAAACAGAAGTATTAAAAGAAATCAAAGCAAAACTAGGCGACGATATAAAATATATAAAAACTTTAACTCAGTTTAAAGATTTAAACTTAGGAGAAGTAGTAGGAGATAGTATAGAGCTGTTTAAATTAGGAATGAAGTTTTTCTATGATGAGAGATATTCAGTAGCGAAAAACTACTTTATTAGAAGTGTGGAGCCAAATTCAAACAGTTTAGCAAGGTTGTGTGATTTGTTTGAAGAGGATGGAAAATACGAAGAAAAAGGAGACAAGCTATTTGAAATAGGTGAGTATAAGTTGGCACAGAGCTATTATGAAAAATCATATCAGTTTTCAAAATTTGCGATTATGTACTTGTATATAGAAGATTTATCTTATGAAAAACAGTTGAGAGAGTTTTATAATAGCTTAGAAAAAGAGGGAATAAAATTTAGCAATTTATTTGATGAATATGGCAAACAGTTTGATAAACTAAACGATATATTGCGAAATAAAATAATAAAAACGGAAAAATTAAAATCTAATATTCAACTGAAAATGGGGAATATAAACAAACTATTTGAAAATATAAATACAAAGGTGAATGGGAGATAGGTGAATAATATGACGAATAACGAATTAAACACAAGGGGTATAGTAGAATCAATTGATAAGTTTAATGAAAATAGTGAGCAAATATGCATAACGTTAAATGGATTAGAGGGGAGTATAAATGAATTTAATAAATCGATAACCAAGCTTGATTCTTTAAAACAAATCGATATAACCAAAAAGAAGATGGACGAGTTAAATACATATAAAAACAAAGTAGTGCAGATGGTAAGCGGGTTAAAAAATATAGATAAAGATTTGAGCGAATTAGATGAACTGATTAAAACTATTGCAAAGTTTGGAGATGAGATACACTCTGTAATGAAAAATAGCAATATGATAAGTTTTACTACAGTATCAAAAAACGTTAGAGACTTAGATAAAAAAATTACGGCTTTTAATAAGAGAATCGATACATTTATAGAAAGTGAATTATTAAAAAAGATGGACACTCAATATGAAGGTATAATGGAGCATATTGATTCTGTACTAGAAAGACAACAAAAAATGATAGATGAAATAGACAATAAATTAGATCAAATAGCGCCAGAAACTATCAACAATAAATCGACTTCTAGCAATATTGTAATTGATTCAAAATTTGAAGGAAATATCGAAAATATGATGAGAAGTGTTATAGAAGATGTAATTTGTAAAAATGACGGAAAGAAAAACTCAAAATCTTCAATTTACGCTGGATTTAGTACAAAAGTACTACAAGTTTTATCAGAAGAAGGGGAATTAGAGGCTAGTTATATTCTTGGAAATAGATATTATGATGAAGGTGAAATTGATAAAGCTGTTTTAGAATATGAAAAGTTGGTTGATAATAATGACAATAGATGTGAAGAGAGATTAATTAAAATATATAAACAAAAATCAAAAGAAGAAAATCCACTATATCAAGAAAAACTAGGATTTGAACTATATAGAGGTAAAATAATTAAAAAAGATATAGATAAAGCTATAAAATTATTAGAAAATGCTAGAGAAAAAATAGAAGTACTAACTATAGAAAGAGATTCATACAAGGAAAGAATCGAAAGATTAGA
>NZ_JADPET010000094.1 GCF_015667935.1 Clostridium sp. 1001270J_160509_D11
AATATAATTTATAATAAAAAACTCCCTTGATTTTGCTCCAATAATTTAGGTGCATTATATTTTCAAGGGAGTTTTTATTTAATTCTAGCTATTTTTTAATATTTTTCTTTAATAATTAAATAATAATAAGTTTTCCAAATATATAATTCATCTATACTTCTTGTTTTAAACAAGTTTTTAAGTCATCATCAGGTGTACTTATAGGTCTTAGATCGAATGTGTCGACTAAGTATTGAAGTACATTAGGGCTTAAAAATGCTGGAAGTGTTGGTCCTAAGTAGATACCTTTTATTCCAAGTGATAATAAGGCAAGTAAATCTGCTACTGCTTTTTGTTCATACCAAGATATTATTAGAGAAAGCGGAAGTCCATTTACGTCAGTTTCGAATGCATCTGCTAATGCTGTTGCTATTCTAACTGCTGAATATGCATCGTTACATTGGCCAACATCTAGAAGTCTAGGTAGTCCTGCAACTTCTCCAAAGTCAAGTTTATTAAATCTATATTTACCACATGCTAAAGTTAAAATCACGCAGTCATCTGGAACTTTTTTAGCAAATTCAGTATAATAATTTCTTCCTGGTCTAGCACCATCACATCCACCTATTAAGAAGAAATGTCTTATTTTACCTTGTTTTACTGCATCTACTATTGCACCTGCATTGCTTAAAGTTGCATGATGACCAAATCCAACTAGAATTTCATGTGGTTCTTGGTCTTCTTTATATCCACCTAATTCTAATGCTTTTTCTATTATTTCGCTGAAGTCTTTAGTTCCATCTTCTTTTTTAGGAACAAATTTTACTCCATCCCATCCAACTACGTTAGTTGTAAATATTCTGTCTTTATAAGTTTCTCTAGGTCTCATAAGACAGTTAGTTGTCATAAGGATGCATCCTGGTATTGAATCGAATTCTTTTTGTTGGTCTTGCCAAGCTCCACCAAAGTTACCTACTAGATGTTTATATTTTTTAAGTCCTGGATATCCATGACTTGGTAACATTTCACCATGTGTATATATATTTATTCCTTTTCCTTCAGTTTGTTGAAGTAACATTTCTAAATCTTTTAAGTCATGTCCTGATACTATTATGAAAGGACCTTTTTTCATTTTTACGTTTACTTTATGTGGTGTTGGATTTGAATAAACTTCAGTATTTGCTTCGTCTAGTTTTTTCATAACAGCCACACTCATGTCACCTGTTCTCATTGTCCATCTTATAAGTTCTTCTACGCCTAGGTTGTCATCAGTTGTAGCTTCTAATGCTCTAATGTAGAAGTTGTCGACTTGGTCATCATAGTATCCAAGTTCTCTTGCTTGGTGACCATATGCACTAATTCCTTTTAATCCATATACTATTGTTTGTCTTAGTGAACGAATATCTGGGTCTAGTTTTTGGTCATACATTATTCCCGCTTTTTTTGCGTCTTTTAACATTTCTGCTTTAGTACTACTTAGATTATATGTAGCGTGTTCTGTGTCGTTTTTTATACATCCAACTTTACTTCTAAGTTGTTCTTTTATTTCTTGAGATCTTTTTAATAATTCAACATGAACATCAGCATCGAAGTTAACGTTTGTTAAAGTTGTAAATAAGCAGTTTTCAACGAAAGATACTATATCTTTATCTACATTTTCACCTTTTTCTACTATTTCTTTTGCATAACAACTTATACCTTTTATTTGGAATATTAGTAAATCTTGAAGTGCTGCTACTTCAGGAGTTTTCCCGCATACACCCATTTTAGTACATCCTTTACCCCCTGCTGTTTGCTCGCATTGGTAACAAAACATAGGGTATTCCATTGCCATATTATTTTCCATAGTTTTACCTCCATTTTTTATTTCTAATTTAGTATTTCACTTTTTTAGAAAAATATAGCTTTTTATAATAAAAACACCCCACAAAATGTGAGGTGTTTTAGATTTTAATTTATTTTTATTTAAAAGTTTTGATATAATTAAAAAATTTGTCTATTTCTTTTTAATTGGAAAACATATTTCAGTAACAAGTTCATCTTGATTTTTTGTTTCTGCTGGTCCGACATGGTATATACTAAACATATCGCCATCAAATTCATAATTATTATCTTGAACCCAATTTACTATAGCTTCATTTACATTACCTATTTGTTCATATTCACCCTTCATCATAACTGATGCAACTTTCATTGGAGCTACATTTATAAATTTTACATTTTGTGTATCTTTATAATCTCCATCAACAGCTATTTGGATTTCTATATCTGGATTTTCTTCTTTGTATTCTTCATCTCTATAAATAGCTACTCTATAAGCTGGATTTGAAAATTTAGGATTTTGTGGTGCTATTTCACTTCTTATTTGATTCCAAAGTTCTCCTTCTTGTGGATAACTTCCTATAACTTTTCTTAAACTAGCAACCTTTCTTTCTGGCATTTCTTTTATATTTACGTTGTATTTCATAATTGAAACCTCCTCTAATCTCTTTACGAAGTTTTCAATAAGCAATACTTGGTTTTGCATTTCTTTTATGCCTGATTCTATTTCAGATTTTCTAGCTTTTAACGCATTTTTAAAGCTATCATCATCCTTATAATCTTTTAAGATATCTTTTATCTCATTTAGACTGAATCCCATCTTTTTTAATTCTTGAATCCTATTTATTACAATAAGTTGTGATGCTGAATAATATCTATATCCTGTAAATTTATCTGTCTTTTTCGGGACTAATAAATCAATTTTGTCGTAATGTCTAAGCATTCTTATGCTAACCTGTGAAAGCTTTGAAAACTCACCTATTTTAAACATTCAATCACTCCTTTTACATGCATGTTTCTTTGAGCTTATTTATATTGTAGAGCCTGTCACAGTGTTAGAGTCAATACAGAAATTTAAAATTTTTCTTATAATATAGTTTTTAGTAATTAACTTTATTTTCTTCTTCTAATTATCATAGCTATTATTGCTATTAATACAGCCAATATACATACTATTGCTATTATTATATTTCTTATATTAGGTATTTTGGCAGAGAAATTTATATTTTGAACATTTGAAACTGTGTAATCCCAGTTGTATACGTATTTTCCATCTTCTTTTGCTTGGCTAGTTGCATTACTTTGCTCAGCTTTTATAGGAGATTTTATATGTAAGCCTATAGTAGATGAACGTCCAAGAAAATTAACTATTGCCTGTCCTTCGCTAGACATCTCGCCATTTATCGCATCTTTTATATTTAAATTTATATCATAAGTATTTGAAAATAAGCCTTTATTTTCTTTTATATCTACATATTTTTCATAAATTTGTTCAGCAAAACAACTGACTGAATCATCTTTTTTAGCTGAGTTTGTATCTCCATTTACGTCTATTGTATCGCTTAAATTTGTTACTTCTTTTATTACATCTTCTATTGGCCCTTTTCTCGTCGTAAATCTATATCCTGATTTATCTGATTCACTTATCTTTTCGACCTTTTCATATGAAGTTGCCCAATCCTTTATAGTATCTTCTGAGATGTTGTTAAATATAGCTCCTGGCCCAACTACTTGGACTATTGCCTTTCCTGTTGCATCTTTATCTATATCAACAGTAACATCTGCATCAACACAACCCGTAAAAATTATTGAACATAGCATTATTATTCCTATTAATAATTTCTTATTCATGAGTAGCCACCTTTCTCGTTATTCTAAATTTTAAATTAAAATTAATATTAAATATTTTATATCCATTTATATACAAACAATTTATATATGTTTATTATAACACCTCAGTTATCAAATTATAATTTTGAAAACAAAGTTTAAGAATTGTTTATATTTCTTAATTTATACAAATAAATTTTGTAAAGTATAATCAAAATTTTAAATTATTATACTAAAATATAAATATAATCTATTTTTAAAATTAGGGGTGATTTGATGTCTTTAGAAATAAAAGTTGGCTATAATGAAAAAGATGAAATAAAAAAATTATTTTCAGAATACACAAATATGTTAATTGAAAATGAGCCTGGTATGGCAAAATATCTCAAACTTCAAGACTACGATTATGAATTATCACATCTAGAGAATAAATATGGAATGCCTGAAGGTAGATTATATATAGCTTATGTCGATGGTAGTCCTGCTGGGTGTGTCTGTATTAGAAAATTATCTAATACAAATTGCGAATTAAAAAGATTATTTGTAAGACCAAAGTTTCGTGGACATAAATTAGGCGAAATATTAGTCCAAAAGGTAATAGATGATGCCAAATCTATCGGATATAAAAATATGTATTTAGATACACTTCCATTCTTAGAAAGCGCCATACACCTATACACTAAACTCGGATTTTATAAAACTGATTCCTATGTAAATAGCCCTCTTGATACTAGCATTTATATGAAATTAGAACTATAAAAAATTCACTACATTCATAGCGCCAACGACTTCGTCCGTTGCTTAAGTTAATAATTCCCTTAGAATAAAAAAATACTCCTAGATCATAAAATGATTTCTAGGAGTATTTTTTTGGATATATTTCAAATATTATACAATTAAACTAAATTATTTTGTTTCCAGCAACATACTTAGCTACTATATTTCTATCGTCACTTAGATAGATTATTCTCTCTAATCTTTCTTTTAGAGTAAAATCGCTATTGTCACCGAATGATTTGTCATTTAAAACTACAGCATCAAATTCGTATCCTTTTTCAAAGCTACCAACATCTCCAAAGAATTTACCTCCACCTTTAGTTCCAAGGTAGAAAACTTCTGTTAAAGTTAATGTTTGATTTTTTTGACCAGTTAAGGATTCTCTTAATTTTGAAACTTGCACTGCATCGCTCATCGCTCTAAATATAGATAAACTTGAGCCTGCTGCTATATCACTTCCAAGTCCAACATTGATTCCCATACTTAACATATTTTTAATTGGAGCTATTCCACTTGTTAAGTTTGCATTTGATTGTGGACAATGAGCTACTACTACATTGTTTTGTTTTATTAATTCAAGCTCATCATCTGGACAGTGAACACAATGTGCCATTATAGTTTTATTATTTTTCCCAAATAAATTATATTTATCATATGCCTCTGCATAGTTTTTTGTATCTGGGTGTAATTCTGCTACCCACTCAATCTCAGATTTATTTTCTGATAAATGTGATTGAACTGGTATGTTATATATATTATTAATTTGTTTTATTTCTTCCATTAAGTTATCAGTACAACTCGGTATAAATCTTGGTGTTAATATTGGTTTTATATTTTTATATCTATCTTTTGTATCTTCTAACCACTCTATTGTATCTTCTTTAGATTTTAGAGTATCCTCTGTTAGAAATTCTGGTGAATTTCTATCCATATTAACCTTCCCTACATATGCCTTTATACCAGCTTCTTCTAACATGTCCATAAGCATAATTGTCGCATCTTTGTGTAAAGTTGCAAATATAGATAGTCTAGTTGTAGCGCTGTTTTTCACATCACTTACAAATTTAGAATATTGTTTTTTTGCATATTCTAAATCTCTATACTTTCCTTCTTCTTTGAAAGCATAAGTATTTAACCAATCTAAAAGTTGCATATCCATCCCCATTCCTCTGAATGCATATTGCGGAGCATGTATATGTAAATCAATTAATCCTGGGATTATTATATTATCTCCATAATCTTCAATCTGGATATTTTTCAGCCTACTTGGAATTTCTTTATAAAATTCTTCCGATTTTCCATCTCTAATTAAAAGATATTGATTCTCTTTAATTTCGATATTATCTTTATCTATTGAGTAAATAAAACTCCCTTTTATTAATTTCATATTCTCCTCCTCAATTACACAAAAAACTGCCGCAAATAGCTATAGTAATTCTAAATGAATTACGTATAGTTAGCTATTTACGGCAGCCTGTAGAAACGTCCATCCTTATTATGGATCTATATATGTAATCTGTCTTGTAATATTCTATTTAATTAATTTTATCTCTAATGACATAATTTCCTAAGTGGTATTTATATCTCAATTATCATATCAAATATATTTATATTCGTCAACACCTTTCTTTTTAAAAATTTTAAATTGTATTATACCTAGCTTTATTGTCTTTGAGAAACTTTTAATATATACTCAACTTAAATACAAATATATAAAATCTATATACACTACTGTAAGTTTGTAATCTAATTTGATAAGGAGGTATATATGGAAAATATATTAATTATAGAAGACAATGAAGATGTAAATCTAATGCTTTCAAAAGCTATAAAAAACGCTGGCTACAATGTGAAATCTTCATTCACTGGTATTGATGGTCTAAACGAAATTAAGACAAATTCCTACGACCTCGTGCTCTTGGACATTATGTTGCCATATAAAAGTGGTGACCAAATTTTAAAAGAAGTTCGCCAATTTTCATCAATTCCAATAATAATTATTTCAGCAAAAGATATGATAAGCACAAAAATAGATTTATTAAAACTTGGTGCTGACGATTATATAACAAAACCATTTGATTTAGGTGAAGTCATTGCAAGAATCGAGTCAAATTTAAGAAGATATTCTATATCTGCTTTCCAAACTTCTCTATTTACATATAAAGATATCTCGCTAGATGAAAATACTAAAGAAGTTAAGATTAAAGATAATTTACTTGATTTAACAGCGAAGGAATACATGATTTTAGAACTATTACTAAAAAATCAAAATAAAGTATTTAGCAAGGCTAATTTATATGAATCGATTTGGCATGAAGAATACATCGGTGATGACAATGTAATAAAAACACATATAAGCAACATTCGAAGTAAATTAAAAAAATTCAATAAAAACGGAAATTATATAGAAACTGTGTGGGGGTTAGGATACCGACTTTTCAAGAAATAACTTATCTAAATCTTTACAATTATTTTTTCACCTTATCTCTTTCTAAACCTTTACTATATATACTTAAAGTGTAAATCTAAAATATTTATAAATCTATTTATATATTTTAAATCTTAAGGAGGGATAAATATGAGTGAATATATTTTGAAAACATCAAACCTTACTAAAAAATATAAGAATTATAAAGCTATAAACAATGTATCGTTATCATTAGAGGCTGGTAAAATATATGGACTTATAGGCAGAAATGGTGCTGGAAAAAGCACATTTATGAAACTTATCGCAGGGCTTAGCTACCCTGATGAAGGTCACATTGAGTTATTTGGCCATACAAAAGAAAGTGAAATTCAGCTTGAAAGAAAGCGCATAGGTTGCATGATTGAATCGCCAAGCATCAACTTATCTATGACTGCAAAAGAAAATATGAAACTACACAGAATTATTAGAGGTATTCCAGATGAAAAAATAGAAGATGAACTTCTTAGTCTTTTAGATATAAATAATACAGGTAAAAAGAAAGTAAAAAACTTTTCTTTAGGTATGAAACAACGCCTCGGAATTGCGATTACCCTAATTAATAGTCCTGAATTTTTGATATTAGATGAACCGATAAATGGCTTAGATCCACTTGGAGTTGTCGAGATACGAAAACTTCTTACAAAACTATGCAATGAAAAAAATATGACTATTTTAATCTCTAGTCACAACTTGCCTGAAATGTATCAATTGGCGACAGATTATATATTTATAAATAAAGGTGAAATAATACAGACACTTTCATTAGAAGAATTAGACGAATACTGCAGACACTATCTTTTGATAAAATCTACAGATGTTTATAAATTAGTCAATGTAATAGAGAGAAAATTAAATACTACTAATTTCAAGGTTATGCCCGACTACTCTGTTCAACTTTTTGACTATATTGATGACAAAGAATTTGTTGGAAAGACTTTATTTGATAATAATATCGTCGTAACTAATCTATCAAATGAAGGTGGAACTCTTGAAGATTATTTTGTATCTTTAGTAGGTGGTGTTGATAATGATTAATTTAATTAGAGCTGATTTGTTTAAAATGAGAAAAAGTAATTCAATAAAAATATTATTTCTATTATGTTGTATCAGTGCATTTATTATGTATGAAGTTTGTAAAGAATTAAGCAAAGGAAATTTAGGAAGTGATATTGTTGGTTTTGGGTCTTTTGTTACTGATTTTCAAATGATTTCATTAGTGAGTGTAATCTTTATATCTATATTTATTTGTAATGACTTTGATAATAAAACCATCCAAGACTCTATCTCAACTGGTCATAGTCGAGCTTCTATATTAATTTGTAAAACTATATCTTATTATATATCAATATTAATTTTTCTACTTCCATATATGATAATAACTATAGTTGGAGTTTGCTCTAATAATACATTTGAATCATTTTTACCATCAGTATTCCAAAATATAATAAAAAATGAGTCTGGTGTTACATTTGACTCTGCTGTATTTTTAAAGATATTTTTAATATATATTACTATGACTATTGTATATGCATCTCAAATCAGTATATCGATTTTACTTGCTTTTTTATTTAAAAGACCTGTAATTGTAATAAGTTTAGGTTATGTTTTAAACGCCTCAATTGCACAAATAGTAAATATTGATAAGCTCTCTGATTTATTTAAGTTAACTCCATACGGTGTAGATTATTCAAAATTAACACTTGATGCAAGTTTATCTGTATATTCAAATTTTATAAGTATTAGTTTAATTTTTATGGCTATTATATTAATTTTATCTTATATTTCATTTAAAAGAGCTGAAATAAAATAATTATTAATTTTATAAACGTAATTACTCTTGATTTATAATATAATTTAAATTAGTTATATTAAATTTTAAAAGATGAAGGGGTTGAAAAAATGATTATTGCTGTTGTTTTACTAAGTATATCTGTATTGATTTTATTTTTATATATTATATTTATACTAAAACAATTAAAATCAATTAATAAACAACTAGATAAAAGACTTATTGAAAATACACGCCAACCACTTAATATTGAACTTTTCAATAAAACTATAACTAATTTATCTAAAAATATTAATCGCTGTTTAAAATTAGAAGAAAAACGCCGTCTTGAAAGTATAAATGATCAAAAACAATTTAAAGAATTAATATCAAATATATCTCATGACCTTAGAACTCCACTCACATCAATTAAGGGATATCAACAACTTTTGGAGAAAACACCCTTAGATAAACACCAAGTTCAACTCCTTAAAACTTCACAAAAATCTACAGATGAATTAGGTTTATTAATAGAAAACTTCTTTGAATATTCTTATCTAGTCACTGCTAAAACCGAGCCTAATTTAGAAAAAATCAATATAAATAATTTAATTGTAGAATGTGTATTATCTTATATAGCTATATTTGAAGAAAAAAATTTAAATGTAAATATTAAAGAGACTCCTCCTGTTTTTGTACTTGGTGATAAAAATATGTTAATACGCATAATTGAAAATTTATTAAATAACTGTGCAAAACACTCACTTGGAGATATCGACATAAAAATAGAATTTTTACAAAATGCAAAAATCACTTTCACTAATCCGATAAATCAAGATACCAATATAAATGTAGATAAACTATTTCACAGATTTTATACATCTGACTCAACTAGAAATAAATCAACGGGATTAGGGCTTTCGATTGTGGAGTTTTTGGTCAAACAAATGGATGGTAATGTCGGCGCTTATCTAAATAAAACTGATCATACTCTATCTATTTTCTTTGAAATTCCACTATTTAAATAAATTATATAGACATCTCTTTTATCTAAAAAAAATGCTGTTGAAAACTCTCATATTATAATTATAGATGGAAACTTTTTTAAAGAATTGATAAACCAAAATATATCTGCTCAAAAGTTTATATTAGAAATAACCCAAAGCAAACTTTCGGAAGTTTTGTGGGTATTAGAACAAGTTGTATTTTTCAATTTAGATTATAGACTTTCTGATTATTTGATAAATCAATATTATCTTAAAAATTCAGATAAAATATCTATAACCCATGAAATTATTGCAAATGATTTAGGCTCATCACGCGAAGTTATAAGCAGAATGTTAAAACGATTTGAAAAAGATAATTTAGTTAAAGTTAGTCGAGGTTGTATCAAAATTTTAGATATAAAAAAACTAAAAGAGTTATGTTAACATATTTTCTAAAGTTATAATGACTACATCCTCTCTTTGTGACTTAATCACTTAACTTTTATTAAAAATCCTTATAATTGTATTTACAATATATAAATTAGGAGGAATAAAATGAAAAAGATTAAGAAAAAAGCTATAGTAGATAAAAGTTCTTGTGTGGCTTGTGGTACTTGTCTAAAGTCATGCCCACTTCAAATAATACACATAGAACAAGGTGTTTTTGCACAGATAAATTATGATAAATGTGTCGGTTGTGTCAGATGCGCAGCTATATGTCCTGCATCTATTATAAGTATTGAAAAAAGAGAGGTGGCGGTATAATATGAAAAATAAAAAATCAGCTTTAGATTATATGTGGATTTTAAGTATAACTTATTTTAGCTTAGGATTTTTTAATATACTATTTGCATGGCTTGGATTACTATGTTTCTTAACTCCAATAATAATATCATTATTAGGAGGTGGAAAATCATATTGCAATACATATTGTGGTAGAGGTCAACTATTTAATTTATTTGGAAGTAAATTAAAACTATCTAGAAATAAAAACATGCCTAAATTCTTAAAAAGCAAGTATTTTAGATATGGATTTTTGACTTTCTTTTTAACAATGTTTGCAATTATGTTATTTAATACTTATTTAGTATTTGCCAATGCAAGCAATTTAAAAGAAGTGCTTACTTTGCTTTGGACATTTAAACTCCCTTGGAAAGTTGCCAATACTAGCATAGCATCACCATGGATTTATCAATTTGCATTTGGATTTTATAGCATGATGCTGACTTCGACTATATTAGGTCTTATAACAATGCTTTTATTTAAACCTAGATCTTGGTGTGTATATTGTCCTATGGGTACTATGACACAGCTAATTTCAAAAGCTAAATACAATCCTAATAAGTAATTTTTTTAAATAACTTATTAATATAATATACAATTCTTAAAATATAAAAAGCCAGAGATTATAAAATCTCTGGCTT
>NZ_JADPET010000095.1 GCF_015667935.1 Clostridium sp. 1001270J_160509_D11
ATATAAAAAAATTTATATGTATCAAATACTCAAAAATATTGACAAA
Source organism: Clostridium sp. 1001270J_160509_D11 (assembly GCF_015667935.1). Taxonomy (GTDB): domain Bacteria; phylum Bacillota; class Clostridia; order Peptostreptococcales; family Peptostreptococcaceae; genus Intestinibacter. The sequence continues at coordinate 47 of NZ_JADPET010000095.1, forward strand.
TTAAGGAAATAATCATACTATAATTATTAAACAAAGTAATTATTATTTTGATAATAAAAAATTAAACTATTTAAGAAAGGAGGCTTATTATGAGTAAAAAATTATTTATACCAGGACCTATAGACGTTAGTGAAGATGTATTAGAACAAATGGCTACACCAGTTATAAGTCATAGAAGCAAAGAAGCATCAGAACTTCAAAAAAGTATAACAGAAAAAGCTAAAAAATTATTTTACACTGATAATGAAATATTATTATCAACATCCTCCGGAACTGGCTTAATGGAAGGATCCATTCGATGTTGCACATCAAAAAGAGCAGCAGTATTCTCCTGTGGTTCATTCGGAGATAGATGGCACAAAATGGGTATAGCTAATGGTGTTCCAACAGATTTATTTAAAGTTGAATTAGGGCAGGCAATAGAACCAGAAATGATCGATAAGGTACTTGCAACTGGCAAATACGATTTAATAACTGTAACTCATAATGAGACTTCTACAGGCATAAGAAATCCAATTGAAGATATTGGTCAAATCCTAAAAAATTATGACGATATAGTCTACTGCGTAGATACAGTTAGTTCAGCGGGAGGAATAAAAATCCCCGTCGATGAAATTGGAATAGATATTTGCATAACATCAGTTCAAAAAGCAATTGGCTTACCACCTGGTATGTCACTTTGCACATTTTCTGAAAAAGCTAAAAAAAGAGCAGAAAAAGTACCAAACCGAGGAGTATATTTTGATTTACTATCTATGTATGAGTATATCAAAAAGAAAAATTATCAATACCCTTCAACTCCATCCCTTTCACACATGTTCGCTTTAAATTATCAATTAGAAAAAATCTTAAAAGAAGGCCTAGAAAACAGATTTAAAAGACATGAAGACATGGCTAAAATCGTTAGAAATTGGGCTGAGGAACACTTCGAAATCTTTACAGATAAAAATCATTTATCAAATACTTTAACAGTAGTAAAAAATACCCAAAATATAGATGTATCTGAATTAAATGAAGAATTACAAAAACGCGGATATTTAATTGCAAATGGATACGGTGACCTAAAAGACAAGACATTTAGAATTTCACACATGGGAGATTATACTCAAGAAGATATAAGAGATTTATTGAAAAATATTGATGAGATATTAGGATTTTGCCCCGAAGTAGTAAGTTTTTAGAAAATAAGAAACCATAACTTACCAGGGTGTTAATGATAAAGTGGAAAAGGATTTTGGAGGTATAGAAAATGTGTAGAATATTAGTAGCTGATGGAATGAATAAAGAGCAAATAGAAAACTTAAAGGAATTAGGATTTGATGTAATAGATGAATATTATGATGGTGAAGAACTTGGATTAATGTGTCAAGATGTTGATGCTTTAGTTATTCGTTCAAAAAATAAAATCACTAAAGAAATAATAGATAAAGCCTTAGAAGGAAACGCAAGACTTAAATTAATAATCAGAAGTGGTGTAGGTCTTGACAATATAGATGTCAAATATGCAACTCAAAAGGGAATAAAAGTTATGAATACACCATGTGCAAGCACTAGATCAGTAGCAGAACTTACAATTGGTCAAATCATAACAATAGCTAGATTTGTAAATATAGCTAATGTAACTATGAGAGACGGTGAGTGGAATAAAAAACAATATATAGGAACAGAAATCTTTGGTAAAACATTAGGAATAATAGGTTTAGGTAGAATAGGTAAAGAAGTTGCAAGATTAGCAACAGCATTAGGTATGAAAGTAATATACTATGATATATTAGGAAAGATGGAAGGATGTCAAAAATACAAATTCTGTAGCTTTGAAGAAGTATTAAAAAACGCAGACTTCTTGACAATACACATACCTTATGACCCAGAAAAAGGTTACTTAATAACTAAAAAAGAATTCGATTTAATGAAAAAAGGCGTATACTTTATAAATAATGCTAGGGGGGCTCTAGTGTGTGAACGCGACTTAATAGATGCATTAGACGAAGGTAAAATAGAAGCTGTAGCTATGGATGTTTATGAAAATGAACCTAATGTAAACCTAGAATTAGTTAATCACCCAATGGTATCTCCAACTCCTCATATAGGAGCATCAACAGTTGAAGCTCAAGATAGAATAAGCAAAGAAATAGTAGAATTGTTAGTTGAATATTTTCAAGATGATGAAAAGATAGCATTATAGATTTCAGGGGGAAAGATAAATGGCAATAGTAAAACCTTTTAGGGCAATTAGACCAGCAAATAATTATGTTGATATGGTGGCAGAATTACCATATGACGTTATGAATAGAGAAGAAGCTAAAGAAATGGGTAATAAAAATAAATATTCTTTTATCCATGTAGACAGAGCTGAAATAGACTTAGATGATGAAATTGATGAACATGATGAAAAAGTTTATCTTAAAGCTAGAGAAAATCTAAATAAATTTAGAGAAAAAAACATACTAATTAAAGAAAAGCAAGAATGTATATATATCTATAGAGAGATTATGGATGGCAGAGCACAAACAGGCATTGTTGCATGTGTGTCTGTTGATGACTACATCAATGGAATTATTAAAATTCATGAGTATACAAAACCTGACAAAGAATTAGACAGAACAAACCATATAAAATACTGCAATGCAAATACTGGTACAATTCTTCTTACTTATAAAAACAGAAAAAAAGTAGACGAAATCATAAACTTCTACGTTAAAAATGAAATTCCAATATACGATTTTATTAGTGATGATGAAGTACGTCATACAGTTTGGAAAATTTATAGAGAAAATGATTTAAAAGATATAGTTAATGAATTTGATAAAGTACCTTATTTATATATAGCTGATGGCCACCATAGAGCTGCAGCTGCAGTAAATATCGCCAAAGAAAAGAGAGAGCAAAATCAAAATTATACAGGTGATGAAGAGTTTAATTACTATATCGCTATGATAGCTCCCCAAGATAATTTAGAAGTTTTAGACTATAATAGAGTAGTAAAAGACTTAAATGGAAATACAAAACAAGAATTTATAGATAAAATAGCACAAAAATTTAATATCGAAAAAATACCAGATAAAAAACAATATAAAGCGAATAAAAAAGGCGATGTAGGTATGTTTTTAGATGGAGATTGGTACAAAATTGAATTTGGAGATAAATATACAAAGGTAGATGATGAAGTTAAATCTTTAGATATATCAATCTTACAAGATAATATCTTAGACGAAATTTTAGGAATAAAAGATCCTAGAAGAGATAAGAGAATAGATTTTGTGGGAGGAATTAGAGGTATTGATGAACTCGAAAAAAGAGCAAATAGCGATATGGAAGTAGCATTTGCAATGTATCCAACTGGGCTTGATGAGCTTATAGCAGTTGCAGATGCAAATAAAATAATGCCTGCAAAATCAACTTGGTTTGAACCAAAAGTAAGATGTGGGCTATTTTTACATGAATTAGATTAGGAATTATATAATTAATATAAAAAAGGATTTAAAGCTAAATTGGCGATAAATCCTTTTTTATATTTCAGAATATGATATATTAAAATTATTAGACAATTAAGATTTTAGAGGAGAGATACAATGAAAAATAGAGATGATATATTAAAAGATATAACATTTAGAATGGCAGATGTATCGGATGCAGAAGAATTATTAAGTATTTATAGACCTTATGTTACTGATACAGCGATTACTTTTGAATATGAGGTGCCTTCTGTTGAAGAGTTTAAAAATAGAATAAAAGAAACTTTAGAAGGATATCCATATATAGTTTGTGAATATAAAGATAAAATAGTTGGATATGCATATGCACATAGATATGGTGAAAGGGCTGCTTATCAATGGGATGTTGAGTTATCAATATACCTAGATATGAATTATAAAAGCTTAGGAGTAGGAAAATTACTATATAATAAACTTATAGAGATTGTAAAATTACAAAACGTAAGAAATATATACGCTTGTATTACTTCTGCTAATGAGAAAAGTTTAAAATTCCATGAAAAATTAGGATTTGAATTTATAGGTATATTCAAAAATACAGGATATAAATTTGATAGTTGGTATGGAGTAAACTGGATGGGAATTGCAGTTGGTGATATAAATGAAAAGCCAGAGCCAGTAAAAATGATAAATGAAGTAGATTCAAAATTAATAGAAAACATATTAACTGGTAAATAAGTTGATATTTAATGGATTATATCCATAAATGGACAACTTTCAATCAACTTTAAGTGTAGAAAAATAAATATTAAAATAATGTATTTAAGATAAATTTATTATAGAAATTGGGGTAAATTAAAGTTATTTTTATTAGGAGGGGTTATTTTGAAGACAGCAATATTAGCATGTAAAACTTTAAAACATGAGATTGAAAAAGCATGTAGGGATAATGATATCGACTATCCTATATATTGGGTAGAGTCAGGGCTACATAATTATCCTGAAAAATTACATAAAACAGTCCAAGAAGAATTGGATAAGTTACAAGATTTTGACAGGGTTATTATGACATTTGGATTATGTGGAAATGCACTATTGGGGATTAAAAGCAACAACCTTGAATTAATAATGCCAAAGGTAGATGATTGCATAAGTTTGATGCTCGGATCTGTGGATGAAAGACGAAAATATGGTGGGAAAAATGGTATGTACTTTTTGACTAAGGGTTGGATTGAAGGTGAGAGAAACCTTTGGGTAGAGTATCAATATACTATTGAGAAATATGGAGAAGAAACAGGCAAAGAGGTATTTGATATGATGCTAAATCACTATAAAACACTGGGGATAATCGATACAAAATGTTATGATTTAAGCGAAATAATGCCGCTTTGTAGAGAAATCTCAGAGACATTAAATCTAAAATTAAAAATACTAGAATATCCGATTGATTATATAGAAAAGTTACTTACTGGGCCTTGGGATGAAAAGAAATTTGTCGTTATCAAACCACATAACGAAGTAAAGGACTTCACATTGGAATTATAAGATCTAAAATAGAAAATCACCTAAAAATATTTATTGAAAAATAAGTAGTTTTAGGTGATTTTTTTGTGCAGAAATATGTAAAAGAACTAGATAAAATGTAAAAATTATATAATTAAAATTTAGGAAAGATAATTGACATTTATAATAAAAAAGATTAGAATTGTTAGAGTGCTAACATTAGGTAACTAACATTAGTTGGCTAACAAAAGAGAGGTGTGATTTCTTGGTGGATAGAATTGAGGTAATTGGTGTTTTACACAAAGTAGATAACCAAATAAAAAGAAAAATAGATCAAGTCGCACTAAAGCATGATTTAACAGGAATACAGGCATTTTTTCTAAAATGTATACATGATAAAAGTAGTGAGGGAGATTTATTCCAAAGAGATTTAGAAAAGATGTTTGATATTAGAAGGTCTTCTGTTTCAACTATGATTAGTTGCGTAGAGAAGAAGGGGTACATAAAAAGAGTAAGTATTCCTACTGATAAGAGAGTTAACAAAATAATTCTTACAGAAGAAGGTATGAAAAAGCATGAAGAAGTAGACGCTGATTTAAAGAAATACAAACAAGAATTATTAAAAGATTTTTCAGATGAAGAGATAAAACTTTTATATAACATTCTTGAAAGAATTTCAGACAGTACAAAAAAAGAATAAAATAGGAGGGCATATTATGGAACAAACAGCAGTTAGACAAGAGCAACCAGTCCAAAGAGAGAATAAAATGGGTACTATGCCAGTAGACAAATTATTATTATCTATGGCGTTACCTATGGTAGTATCAATGCTTGTTCAAGCATTATACAATATAGTTGATAGTGTTTTCGTTGCACAACTTAGCGAAAATGCGTTAACAGCAGTATCAATGGCATTCCCAGTACAAAACCTTATGATAGGTTTAGCAACAGGTATAGGGGTTGGGATGAATGCATTCGTTTCAAAAAACTTAGGACAACATAACCAAGAAGGCGTTAATAAATCAGCTCTTCACGGTATTTTCTTAGAATTTATAAATTATTTAATATTCTTATGTATAGGGTTATTTGCAGTACAAAAATTTATGCAAACTCAAACAAATATAAGTGATATAGTTGAGTCAGGAACAACTTACTTAAGAATAGTATGTATATGTTCATTTGGTATATTTACTCAAGTTGCATTTGAAAGATTATTACAATCAACTGGTAAAACACTTTTATCAATGACAACACAATTAACTGGGGCAATAATAAATATTATATTAGACCCAATTTTAATATTTGGTTTATTTGGTATGCCTAAATTAGGTATAGCAGGTGCTGCTATAGCAACAGTTATAGGTCAAATAGTTGCAGGTACATTTGCAGTAATACTTAACCTTAAGAAAAATAAAGAAATACATTTACATTTAAAAGGATTCAGACTAGAAAAAGAATATTTAGGAAGAATATTATATGTAGGTATTCCTTCAGTATTAATGGTAGCAATAGGTTCTGTTATGAGTTATGGAATGAACTTAATCCTTATGACATTCTCATCAACAGCAGTTGCAGTATTCGGAGCTTATTATAAACTACAAAGTTTTGTATTCATGCCAATATTCGGTTTAAATAACGGTATGGTTCCAATAGTATCATTTAACTTAGGTGCTAAAAACAAAGACAGACTTGTTAAAACTGTTAAATTAGGTGTTTGTTATGCTGTAGGAATAATGTTAATCGGACTTGTTATAATACAAGCAATGCCAGGAACATTATTAAAAATGTTCAACGCATCTGAACAAATGTTAATTATAGGTATACCAGCACTTAGAATAATCAGTGTGAGTTTTGTATTCGCTGGATTCTCTATAATAGCATCTTCAACATTCCAAGCATTAGGAAATGGTATATTAAGTATGCTAGTATCATTTGTAAGACAATTAGTGTTCTTATTACCAGCAGCATTTATATTATCAAAATTCGGAAATGTAGACCTAGTGTGGTTATCATTCCCAATAGCTGAAGTTGCTTCGGTTATAATGAGTGCGATATCTTTAAAATATTTATATAATAAAGTAGTAAAAGATTTATAAAATAAATTTAGATTATTTATATAAAAAGCCTGGCAGATTATCTGTCGGGCTTCTTTAAAATTTTAAGCAACGGAATCTCCGATTCGTTGGCGCCATGAGCGAAGCGAATTTTAAGCAACGGACGAAGTCGTTGGCGCCATGAGCGAAGCGAATTTTATTATTTACAGCAAAATAACAAATGGGTTAAATTGTATAAATGGGGGACAATTTATAAATATATAAGGTCTTGACGTAAAAAAATATAGGTGTTAAAATTTATTCGTTGTCGAACGAATGGGGGTTAAGATATGGAATTAGGTTGTATATTTAGTTATATAAACAAATTAGGAACTATATCTAATAAATTTATTACAAAGAGAATAAAAGAAGAAGGACTTCCAATATTACAAAACCACGCATTACTATTTTTTATACTTCCAGAGGACAAAAGTCCTTTGTTATTTAGTGAAATAGTCGATAGAGGAAAGATATCAAAATCTTCTTTATCAGACATTATAAATAAATACGAAAATTTAGGCTTAGTAAACAAAAGTATTTCTAATGAAGACAAAAGAAATCTATATATCAACTTAACTGACGATGGAATTAATGTAAAATCTAAGCTAGAAGATATAAAATACGAAGCTTTGGCTATAATGTTGGATGGATTTGATGAAAATCAAAAAGAGGCCTTTAAAGAATGTGTGAGCAAGGCTTTGATAAATATAAAAAAAGTGCTGTAAGGCATTTTTTTTAATAAACTATTCGTTCGCGTACGGACAATATTAAATAAACTATAGGAGAGCAAAATGAGAAGTACATTAGACGTAATCAAAGAGAGAAGATCTATAAGAAAATTTAAACCAGAACAAATCAAAGAAGAAGAATTACAAGCTATAATAGAAGCTGGTTTATATGCACCAAGTGCTATAAATAAACAAAGCTGGAACTTCACAGTTATACAAAATAAAGAAATATTAGATGAATTAAATGTAGCAACTAAAAACGTAGCTAAAAATTTAGAAAATGAAATGTTAAGAAAAATGGGTAGCAACGAAAAATACAACTGTTTCTATCATGCTCCAACAGTTATCTTAGTTTCAGGAAAAGACAACGAAAGATCAAAAGTAATAGACTGTTCAGCAGCTACTCAAAATATGTTACTTGCTGCTGAAGCATTAAATATAGGTTCTTGTTGGGTTGAACTTGTTAGTTTAGCATTCGTTGGACCACAAGCTCAAGAACTTAGAGAAAAATTAAACTTACCAGAAGGATACACTCCATTATATTCTGTATTACTTGGATATAAAGATATGGAAGGTAAGGCAGCACCAAGAAAAGAAAACACAGTACAATATATTAGATAATTTAATTTATAAATAATTAAAAGGCTATATAAAATAATTTAAAAGACGATTTAAAAATAATAAAAAATGATGTAGAGAAAATATAAACTCCTTTATGGCAAACTTGATGCTGTGAAGGAGTATTTTTTAGCTTGTATTTTGACTTGTATAGCATGTATGAAAGTCAAAAAAGTGGAAAATAATACAATGATAGGACTGTATTATTTATGGATAAAACTATATATAAATGATATAATTATAAGTCAGTCAAAAGAAATAAGTAAGAAACTTTAGGGTATCATAATATAGATTGATTTATTTTGATATATAAAAATTAGTTTTTTTACGTTATGTAAAATAGATGAGTATAAATTTTAATATTTAATTTAGAAAGTGGTGAGATAGTGAACAATAAATTTTTACCCATAAGCAGGGCAGATATGGAAGAGCGCGGATGGGACGAATTAGACTTTATAGTTGTAACTGCAGATGCTTATGTAGACCATCACAGTTTTGGTACTGCGATAATCTCTAGAGTATTAGAAAAAGAAGGTTACAAGGTTGGGATAATAGCACAACCAAATTGGAAAACTACAGACGATTTTATGAGATTAGGAAAGCCAAGACTTGGATTCTTAGTTAATGCTGGGAATATGGACTCTATGGTAAATCACTACTCTGTTAGTAAGAGAGCGAGAGACAAAGACCTTTATTCACCAGGCGGAAAAATGGGATACAGACCAGACAGAGCGACAATAGTATATTGTAATAAAATACGTGAAGCATATAAAAATATACCAATTGTAATCGGTGGTATTGAGGCGAGTCTTAGAAGGTTTGCTCACTATGATTATTGGAGTGATAGAGTTAGAAACTCAATATTAGTCGATTCTGGAGCGGATTTATTAATTTATGGAATGGGTGAAAAACCTATTGTAAATGTTGCAAATGCATTAAATGACGGATTTGACCCGAAATATATAAGTTTTATAGATGGAACTTGCTATTTAGCAGATAGTTTAGATGAAGTTTATGGCGATTATGTCTTACTTCCATCAATGGAGGAAGTGAGCACTGATAAAAAGAAATATGCAGAAGCTTTCAAAATCCAATATGATGAACAAGATCCATACAGAGGAAAGATGTTAGTTCAACAACATGGAGTGAAATACTTAGTTCAAAATAGACCAGAAAAACCTTTAAATAGAGAAGAATTAGATGCTGTTTATGCACTACCATATGCAAAAACTTACCACCCAATTTATGAAAGTATGGGCGGAATTCCTGCAATAAACGAGGTTAAATTCAGTATAGTAAATAACAGAGGATGTTTTGGTTCATGTTCATTCTGTGCGATAACATTCCACCAAGGTAGAGCAGTACAAAGTAGAAGTCACGAATCTATCTTAGAAGAAGCAAAAGAAATCACACATTTACCAGATTTCAAAGGATATATCCACGACGTTGGTGGTCCAACTGCAAACTTTAGAGGGCCTGCTTGTAAAAAGCAAGTAACAAAAGGTGCATGTAAAAATAGACAATGTCTTGACCCATCTCCTTGTAAAAACTTAGAGGTAGACCATACTGATTATATCGAATTGCTTAGAAAAGTTAGAAATGTGCCGGGAGTTAAGAAGGTATTCGTGCGTTCTGGTATTAGATATGACTATGTTATGGCGGATAAAGACAACAAATTCTTAAGAGAATTAATAAAACACCATGTAAGTGGTCAACTTAAAGTTGCACCAGAACACGTTGCAGAAGAAGTTCTTCAATATATGCAAAAACCAGCTGGTGAAACATATGAGAAATTTAGACAAAAATACTTTGATATAAATAGACAATTAGGAATGAACCAATACTTAATTCCTTACTTAATGTCATCTCATCCAGGCTCAACTTTAAGCAGTGCGATAGAGTTAGCTGAGTATTTAAGAGATATACATTATCAACCAGAACAAGTACAAGATTTCTATCCAACACCGGGTACATTATCGACTGCTATGTTCTATACAGGGCTTGACCCAAGAACTATGAAACCTGTTTATGTTCCAAAATCAAGAGAAGAAAAAGCAATGCAAAGAGCATTACTTCAATTCAGTCAACCTCGTAACTACGACTTAGTTCATAAAGCATTAGTCGAAGCGGGCAGAGAGGACTTAATCGGATTTGGTCCAAGATGTCTTATAAAACCAAGAGGAGAATTTAGAGATTTTGGAAATTCAAAAGGTGGAGATAAAAACTCTAAATCAAGCAAAAGTAGAAATAATAAAGACAACAGAAATTCAAATAATAAAAAATCTTCATCAAGAGGAAAAGATTCTAGAAATTCTGGTGGTAAAAATTCTAATATGAGAAATAATAGTGGTAAAAACTCATCAAAAGGAAAATCATCAGGAAAGAATTCAAAAAGAAGACCGAGATAATAAAACTAAAAGACGATTTAGATAAATAAAACTAACAAAAAAAGTAGGGTAGAGCCCTACTTTTTTGTTAGGTAGATATAAAATAGCTATATGATTATAAAAATATACTTATTATGGTATAATCTAAATAAAACGAAAAGGAGTTGAGAATATGAGAGGATTACTAGATCCAAAGATGGATTTCGT
>NZ_JADPET010000096.1 GCF_015667935.1 Clostridium sp. 1001270J_160509_D11
GATAAATTAATATTGAATTTATTTTGTGGGTAAAACTATTGTAAACCCTAACAAAGTCGAGATTCAAATATAAATAAGTTAACAAAACAGAAATATATTCTTGGAGGATACAATGACAAAAATTTTTAAAGTATTTTATGATGACATCAAAGATATATTTACTAATTTTGCTCTTTTAATTGTCGTATTAGCTCTTTGTATTTTACCTTCACTTTATGCATGGTTTAATATTTATGCATCTTGGGATCCATATGGAAATACTGGAAATATTCCAATTGCTGTAGTAAATAAAGATAAAGGTACAACTTTGTCTGATAAAAACATAAATGTAGGTGATCAAGTAGTAAAAAAATTAAAAGACAACGACGCCCTTGGATGGGAATTTGTAAATTCAGATTATGCTAAAAAGGGACTTGAAAACGGAAAATATTATGCAACAATCGAAATCCCAAGCAATTTTTCAGAGGATTTAGCATCAATCTTATCTAAAAAAACAACAAAAGCTAAAATTATATACTCGGTAAATGAAAAGATAAATGCAATCGCCCCTAAAATAACTGATAAAGGCGCTTCATCAATTCAAAGTCAAGTAAATAGTGAATTTATAAAAACTGTTGGTGAAATAGCATTTACTTTACTAAACGATACTGGTGTAAAATTACAAGAAGAGTTGCCAAAGTTGACAAAAATCGAAACATCTCTGATAGATGTTAAAAATAAGTTTGCAACAATTGATAACACTGTAAAATATGGCTCTGAATCTATAGAAAAAATGAATGGTGTAATAAATAGCTTAAATAAGAATATGCCTTTAATAGAAAAAACTATTACAACAGCATCTGATTTGTCTTCTGATGCAAGCTCATTTTTACAAAACACACAAAATAATCTAAGTGATTTAGGCCCTATAATAAAAAGAGATTTACAGATTTTAAATAGTGTATCTGCTTCAGCTGCAAATAGTGCTTCAGCATTGATAGAAGCTATAAATTCAAATTATGAAGATGCACCACAACGTATAGACGATTTAACGTCAAAATTAAATAATTTACACAATGTTTCAAGTAATATTGTTGGCCTTTTAACAAAAATAAATCAAATAACAAATGGACAACATTTAAATGATTCTATAAACAAATTAAATACAATAAATAGTAAGCTTGAAACTTCAATAAATATTTTAAATACAGTAAAATCTCAAATTGAAGCAAATGAGCAACCATCTTTAACAAAATTAAACAGTATGCTTACATTACTAAATGATGTTAATTCTATTACATCAAACTTAGTTAACAACTATGATTCAACTATAAAAAATCCTATAAATAAAATTCTTAATCAAGGTATAGGTGTTTCTGAAAATGTAGGTGAATTATTAAAAAATGCACAAGCTGAAATACCTAAAGTCAAAAGCTTATTAGCTAGCCTTTCAGGATTTTCAGAAAATGCAGAAGGTACTATAGCTCTTGCAAATGAAAAAATTCCTGAAGCAAAAGCTATATTAAATGATTTCATAGATGCTATAAGCAAAATAAACAACAGTGAAGATACAAAAGATCTTATAAACTTCTTAAAAAATGATGTCATGACCAATGTAGATTTCTTGAAATCTCCTGTTGATATAGTTCAAAAAACTATATATCCTATGACTAATTACGGTGCTTCAATGACACCTTTTTATACTACACTTTGCCTTTGGGTTGGTATATTACTTTTAACATCACTTTTAACTACAGAAGTTCATGTTAAAGGTGAAGATGACGACGAATATAAACCTTACCAAGTTTATCTAGGTAGAGGACTTACATTCTTATCAATAGCACTTATACAGGCATTGATTGTAAGTCTTGGAAATATATTTATACTTAAGGTTCATATGGATAATCCACTCTTATTTACGATGATAGCCTTATTTGTAAGTGCAGTATTTAACTTTATAGTATATTCATTGGTATCTATATTTGGAAATATAGGAAAAGCCGTTGGTGTAATTTTACTTGTTCTTCAAGTAGCTGGTTCTGGTGGTACATTCCCTATACAAGTAACTCCAAAGTTCTTCCAAATGATATATCCATTCTTGCCATTTACTTATGGTATTTCGGCAATGAGGGAAGCAATTGGAGGAGTATATATGCCTAATTTAACTAGAGATATAAGCGTATTATTAATATTCCTTATATTATCAATTGTTATAAATATATTCTTAAAGGCACCGATTAATAAATTATTCCATAAATTTATTTCTAAATTAGAAGGCAGTCGTTTAACTGAATAATTTGCATAAAAAAAGGATGAGTTTATCATCCTTTTTTTATTTAATATATTCTCTCACACCATTTATAGCTTACATAGAATTTTCCATCTACTAAACCACTTTTTTGATTTACTACTTTAATTCTTTTTTTGTCATACTTATGTCCAAAGTTTTTTTCTATAGTTGTAAGTTTTCCTTGTGTTTTAAGAACATCTTCAAAGTATTTTTCTTTAATAAAAACATATTTTAAATTTTTATCAAGTTCTAAATTCATACAAATCCCCCCTAGATTACATATAAAATTCTTTCTTATATCTTAATTATACATCAAAAAAGCACAATCTAATTATATATTATATAGTTCATTAGATTGTGCTTTCATATTATATTAACTTATTTTTATTAACAATTTCTATTTAATTCTCTAACCTTTTCAAATTCATCTTGGATTTCTTGTGATGGTTCTTGTCCAAATTTACTTACTAAATAAATTGCTATTAATGATAATATAAATCCAGGAACTATTTCATATAAGCTAAATATTCCACCATATATAACCCCTAAATTTCTCCAAACTATTGTCACAATTCCACCTGTTACTATCCCAGCAATCGCTCCATTTCTAGTTGTTTTTTTCCAGAATAATGAGCACAACATAATTGGTCCAAATGTGGCTCCAAATCCTGCCCATGCATTTTCAACAAGACCTAAAACTGTATTATCAGGATTTAATGCTATAAGTATAGCTATTATGGATACTCCCATAACTGTAAGTCTACTTACTATCATTAATTCTTTGTCACTTGCATGTGGTCTAATTTTTGCTTTATAAAAATCTTCAGTTATCGCCGAAGCTGTAACTAATAGCTGAGAGTCAGCTGTACTCATCACTGCTGCAAGTATTGCTGCTAAGAATACACCAGCTATAACAAGCGGGAATATCTTCATAACCATTAATATGTATACAGTTTCCCCAGAAGAATTACTTAAATCCTCAGTTAAAAATACCCTTCCTAGTAAACCTACCATAGTTGCTGCTGTTAAAGAGAATACTACCCATACCATAGCTATTAATCTAGACTTTTTAATACTTTTTGCATCATCAATCCCCATAAATCTTACTAATATATGTGGTTGTCCAAAATATCCAAGCCCCCACGCAAGTGATGATATAACAGTTATCATAGCAATATGTGTTCCATCTAGTGTTATAAATGGATTTAGCATATTTACATTAACTGATTCTATTCTAGCTATTGTTGCATCTACTCCCCCCATACTAACTACAGCAGCACAAGGAACAACAACTATAGCAACAAACATTAAAATCCCTTGAACTAAATCTGTCCAACATACTGCAAAGAATCCTCCTGCAAAAGTATACGATACAACTACTACAGCACATATCAATAAAGCTAATGTGTAATCTATTCCAAATACTGTTGAAAATAATTTTCCACCTGAAACAAATGCTGATGCAGTATATACTAAGAAAAATATTAATATAAATAACGAACTGACTATTCTCAGTATATTTTGATTATCTCTATATCTATTTCCTAAAAATTGCGGAATTGTTATTGCATTACATACTTCAGTATAATTTCTAAGCCTTTTAGCTACTAGTTTCCAGTTAAAATAAGTCCCTATAGTTAATCCTAATGCAATCCATCCTGCTTCTAATCCTGCAATATATGCAGCTCCCGGTAGTCCCATTAGCATCCATCCACTCATATCTGATGCTTGTGCGCTAAGGGATACTACCCAACTTCCTAATTGTCTTCCACCTAAAAAGTAATCTTCTGTATTGCTAGTCTTTTTATATGCAATAAGACCTATTGCAAGCATCATAGCTAGATATATTACGAAAATTACTATTATAGTAATATTGCTTTGTACCAAAACTCTCCCCCCTGACTTTATAATTATCCAACACCCCTCATTGGATAATTGTTCCATTGTATTTATAAATATAATATAATATTAAGCTATATCAATAGTCAATAAAATTTTTTTATATAGCTTAGTTTCGCAATAAATAAGCAGATATAAAATTAGAGATGATTTATAAACCATCTCTAATTTTATATAGTACAATAATTATTTTTTATTAACTATAATAATTATCTAGTAAATTTATTTTTTAAATTTTTATTTATTAAATAAACCTTTTATCCAATCTACAAAACCTTTCTTTTCTTGAGTATTGTCTTTTGTTGTATCTGTTTTTTGGCTTTCTGATTTAGTATCTTTATCTTCTGATTCTTCAACTTTAAATACAAATCTAACTTTACCATTCATATCATCACTATTTATTCCTGAATAGTTATTGTATTCTTCAGATGCTGTTACTAATTCATCTTTAACGTCCATTATATTTCCTACTTCTGATATTAATTGATTACCTTCACCACTTAATTGGTCAAGACCTTCTTGTTTAAATTGAACAGTACCATCATAAAGTTGAGTGCTACCACTTGCTAAACTAGATATACCGTCTTTTATTTGTGTAGAACTGCTGCTTAATGTTGATGAACCATCTTTAAGTTGGTTAACACCACTTGTTAAACTACTTGCCCCACTTACTAATTGACTTGTACCTGCTGATAATTGTTGGCTTCCTGCATATGCACTTTGTGTTGCATTTGATAAAGTATTGCTTCCTGATTGTAACTGAGCACCAGCTTTAGCAAATTGGCTTAAATTAGTACCGAATGTTTGTGAACCAGTAAATAATGATGATGAACCATTTTTAAGTTGATTAATACCACTTGTCAAGCTACTTGCTCCACTTACTAGTTGATTTGTTCCTACTGATAATTGTTGACTTCCTGCATATGCACTTTGTGTTGCATTTGATAATTGTGAAGATGAATCACTAAGTGTACTTCCTGCTCCAGCAAATTGATTTAAACTTGATCCAAATTGTGATGAACCATTTTTAAGTGTTGATAATCCTGATTGTAAACTAGATGCACCTGCTGATACTGAGCTTATTCCATTTTTAACTGAGCTAAGTCCAGATTGTTGTTTAGATGCTACTGTTTTTAGTCCAGAGCTTATTTGATTTAAGCTAGCTGCTGCTGTACTTAGTTGTCCAGATTGTTGTTGTAAACTACTTCCTAATTGAGCTATTTCTGCTGCAAGTTCGCTATCTCCATTTGCTGCGGCTTTTTGTGATAAAGCATTTATTTGTGCTTGAAGTTGACTGCTGCTTGATGATGATAATTGTGAAGATACTTGTGCAACAGAATCAGCTAATGAACTTACAGTACTTGTAGAACTTATTAAACTGTCTACTCCACTATCTAATTGGCTTAATCCTCCACTTAAATTGCTTGCTCCACTATATGCAGAATCTATACCACTGTTTATATTGTTATATGATTGGTCTAATTTATTTGCGTTGCTTACATAACTTTGTACACCGCTTGCAAATTTACTTTGTGATGAATTTAATTGAGCAAGTCCACTTGTCAAGCTCATTGCACCTTGATCTAATGTTGGTAAATTATTTGCAAGTGTTTCTGCTCCTTTGCTCAATGAACTAATACCTTGATCTAATGAGCTTATTCCTGATGTTAATTGTGCATAAGCACCATCTAATTGATTTGCACTATTAGTATAAGTTGCTATACCTGAATTTAAAGATTGTTGTCCTTCATTTATTTGTTGTAAACCACTTGTTAAACTCATTGCACCTTCATTTAATGTTGGTAAACTATTTGCAAGTGTATCAGAACCTTCTTTTAATGTAGTTATTCCACTATCTAATGATTTTACACCATCATCAAACTTGCTGTAACTTGAATTAAGTGTTTCACTTCCATCAGCTACTTGTTTAGCTCCATCTACTAATTCTGTTCCTGCATCTTCTAGTTGTTGTAATGCACTTTTTAATTCACTGAAGTTCATATCTCCATCTATGTCTTCTAATGTTCCAGTAATATCACTTGTAAGAGCAAACATTATAGTTGGAACTTTAAAATTAGTCGTATTACCAGTTATAACAATTTCATCTTTTAAATTTAAGTAATTATTTAAATCACTGCTTAAATTTAAAGATTTACTTAAACCTGGTAAAGATATAAATGTTATAGAAGCATTATTTCCTTCATCTAACATAGTTCCTGCACTGATTTCTATATCTTTGAAATTATCTCTATCTAGTAATATTTCCCCTGCTGTTAAAAATGGTGTATATATTATTCTGTCTTCCCCATTTATTTGAACATTCTTCTTAACATTATTTTTTAATTTTATAGTGATTTTAAAATCACCGCTTTTTCCTTTTACGTCTTTTGGATTTACTACTTTTCCATTTAATTCATATCTTATATTTACATCTATAGGTAATTGTTCTTTACTTTCACCTTGATAATATAAATCATCCCCATTTACATCCCAAGTAACATTATCTCCATTTATACTTGGTTTTTCATTTCCTTTTATATTTTTTATATTTGTCAATTTACTTACATCTTTTATATTTCCTAAAGATGAGTCACTTTTTATCCAGTCTGAAACAATATTTTTTGTTACATTTCCGTTTTCATCTAATATAGAATATACTGTTTCATCTTTTGTGACTTTACTATCTGTTTTTGCAGCAAAAGCACAAGTGCTATTTGCTGCTACTAATGCTACAGTTGCTAATGCAATTGATTTCTTTTTAATATTTTTATTATACATGATTAATCCTCCCCCATTAATTAACTACTTATAATATTAAATATCTTTTAATTTACAGCGTCTGCTGTTTTTGATTTTTTATCAGGTTCAAAACCTTTACTTGTTTTTCTTATTACTGGTTCAAATACAAGTAATAATCCTGGTAATATGAATATAATCATAAACATACTTATTATTGCCCCTCTTGACATTAGGCTACATAATGAACCTATAAGTTCTAGTTGTGAAATTACACCAACACCTATAGTTGCTGAGAAGAATGATAACGCACTTGTCATTATTGATCCACCACTATGTTTTATTGCTGCTTGCATAGCTTCAAATTTATTATCATTATATCCCAATTCTTCTTTAAATCTAGAAGTAAGAAGTATTGCATAGTCAACTGTTGCTCCTAATTGTATTGTTCCTAATACTATAGATGCTATAAATGGTTCAATCTTTCCTGTATAATAAGGAATTCCTAAGTTTGCAAATATAGCACATTCTATTGCTGCAACCAATATAACTGGTAATGATATTGATTTAAATACTATAGCTATTATCAAGAATATTGCTATTATAGAAGCTGCACTTACTTTCTTGAAGTCTGTATCTGCTATTCTTATTAAATCTTTTGTAAGAGGTGCTTCACCACCTACAAGACCCTCAGGGTCATATTTATGGACTATATGTTCAACTTCTGTTAATTGTGCATTACACTCATCTGAAGCTGCTCTATATTTTGAATTTAATAATATTTCTTCATATCCTCCAGCTTTTAATTCACTTAAAATTTCATCAGGTATCATTTCCTGATCTATTGCTGGACCTATATATTTTTCAAGTCCTATAACTGAGTTTACACCGTCTATTTCTTCAAGTTCTTTAATCATAGATGTTACATCATTTGAATCTAATTTATCGCTTACTAAGATAAAATCTGTACTTTCCATATGGTAGTCATCTTTCATCTTATTAGTAGCAACTATTGATGGAAAATCATCTGGTAAAGACTCATCTAAGTTATAATAAACCTTCGCATTGTTATTTCCTATAAATGCAGGGATAAATATTATAACGAATAATACTGCTAGTTTTTTATAATGTTTAACTACAAATTTTGAAGTTTTTTCAAATACTGGTAAAATTGTTTTATGTTTATATTTGTGTATTGGTTTGTCAAATATTAATATTAATGATGGTAAAATTGTTACTGTGCATAAAACACCAATTATAACACCTTTTGCCATTACTATACCCATATCCATACCTAAACTTAAATCCATAGTACAAAGTGCTAAGAATCCTGCTACAGTAGTTGTCGAACTACCTATTATAGATACAAATGTGTTTTGTATTGCATTTGACATGGCCTCTATTCTGTCGGAGTTTTTTCCCAACTCTTCATCATATCTGTGAAGTAAGAAAATAGAATAATCCATTGTTACCCCTAGTTGCAATACTGCTGCTAAGGCTTTAGTTATATATGAGATTTCTCCTAAAATTATATTAGAACCAAAATTATATATAATTGCTAAACTTATACTTAATAAAAATACAAATGGTACTACAGTTGATTCCATTGTAAGTAATAAAACTATTAAAGTAAGTATACCAGCTATTATTACATATAATGGCATCTCTCCATCTGCACAATCTTTAGTATCTTTTATAATACCACTCATACCACTTAAAAATCCTTGTGCACCAACTATGTTTCTAATTTTTTGTACAGTATTTTGAGTAGTTAGCGTTGCTGTACCTTCTTTTAACATCACTATTATCATAGTAGATTTATCGCCATTATAAAGTAAATCTGTCATATCCTTTGGGAGAATTTCTTTTGGTACAGATAAATCTACAAAATCATCTACCCAAAGTGCTTTTTTAACTCCATCTAACTTAGCTACTTTTTCTTTTACTTTGGCTACATCTTTATCTGGCATATCTTCAACAATAAGCATCGCGATAGATCCGCATCCAAATTCATCTTGTAAAATTTTTTCTGCTTGCATTGTAGATGTCTCTTCTGGCAAATAACTCAATATGTCATAATTTACATCTGTTTTGAAATATCCAAATGCTGCTGGAACTACTAATATTACTGCTAATAGCAAAATTAATTTGCTATGTTTGGCTATCGCTTTTGATATCCTTTCCATAATTCTACCTCCATTTTTAGGCGTGCCCAATATTTATACCTAGATTGTAGGGCGCGCCCAAAAGTTTGTCAACAAGTTTTTGTGTTAAATTTTTACAGTAGATTATAAAATTTTTATTGCACATAAAAAATTCGCTTCGCTCATATAACGGGCGAATCAAAGATTCCGTTGCTTTAAATAATAAGTTGGAAATTATATATAATTTCCTTAGAAATAAAAAGAACACATGGCAGAAAAACTGCTATGTGTTCTTTTAAATTATATCGCTTTTTAATTTTATACTGACTATTTCAGGCTTACAATTTATTCTTATTAATACTTTTGAGCCTCCAAGTCCTTTACTTACTATCATAGTCGAATTATTTTTTTCGTATTTTCCTAAATCATACTTAGGAAAGAACTTTCTATCTGGTGATAATAAGCCTCCTATAAATGGTAGTCTTACAACGCCACCATGTACATGACCACATAAAGTTAAGTCTGCACCCCATTTTTCATATGCATCGAAATAAAATGGAGTATGTGCTAGTAGTATATTAAATTCATTTTTATTTAAATCACCTAATTTTTGTTCTAAAAATTTACTGTCGATAGTTGTAATCTCCTTATCGTCAAATAAATATTTATAGCAACTATATGGAACTGTAAGTCCATATAAATTTATTTTAGAGTTATTTTTTTGTATTTTCACTTTATCATCGTCTAAATTTATAAAGTCTATTTGATTTAATTCTTCAAAATATTTAATATACTCTTGTTTATATTTTTTAATCAATGCCTTTTGCTCGTGATTTCCTATTATATAATAAACTTTATATAGTTTTGTCAGTTCCTTCATAAAGTTTAAAGCTATATCGTAGTTATTATTTTCTCCATCTACTAAATCACCTGTGATAACTATTATATCTGGATTTAAAGATTTAATTTTTTGTAATAACTTTATATTATTTTTGCCAAATGATTTACTATGTAAATCTGAAATTTGGACAATATTATACCCATCAAATTCTTTTGGTATTTTTTTATTTTTAATTGTATATTGTGCTATTTCTAATGTATTTATATTGTGACTTAAATAAATACAAATCAAAATAAAAATACAAATAAGTATTAGTATTGTCTTGTACATATAACGCTCCTTAAACTTTATTTAAAAATATATCAAAACTCTCTAGTAATTCACCAATATTTAATTTATTTGAAATATCTATTGCATTACTTACAATTTGATCTACTTGTTCTTTATCTATTATGTTTAATAAAATTAATCTAGTTGATATTACTGATTTTATTATGTCCTCAATTTCTAATTGTATATCTTTATTATAATATCTTCTAAGTAATTCTTCTTCTCCTGAACATCCAACAGTAACACTTATATATATATCTTTTTCAGCTACATTATAATGTGTTTCTAGGGCTTTTTTCTTAAATAAATCTACTAGTATATTTACATATTCTTTTCTGATTATAGGCACTGTTGATGCTTCTATATATATTCTAAATAGACTTTCATATCTGACTATTGTATATGTATACAAACATTGTGTTACAGCATAATTTAATAAAAGCTCAGTATCATTCATATGGTGATTGCTTATTAACTCGTAAATCTTATTGAA
Source organism: Clostridium sp. 1001270J_160509_D11 (assembly GCF_015667935.1). GTDB lineage: Bacteria > Bacillota > Clostridia > Peptostreptococcales > Peptostreptococcaceae > Intestinibacter. Next base: position 10,713 of record NZ_JADPET010000096.1, read on the forward strand.
TATAGTTTTGTAAATATAAAGGAGTATATCTTCTTTCTTTTTAAAGTAATAGTATAAATGTCCTCTTCCAATTCCAGCTGCATCTGCAATTTGTCTAATAGTTGTTTTTTCATAGCCATTTACTAAAAAAAGATTAAATGATTTCTTTATAATTTGTTCTTCAATATCTATTTTTTTATTACTCATAACTATTTCTCCTTAAAATTTATTCATTTTAAATATAAATATTGGGCACTAATATTATAC
>NZ_JADPET010000097.1 GCF_015667935.1 Clostridium sp. 1001270J_160509_D11
TAAGACAAAGACTCTATTGTATTTTTTCATATCTATCACTTCCTAAATAAATTAATTTTAGAATAGTGTTATTAATCCAACTACCATTGAACTTAACACACTTACTGCAAATCCACCTATCATAGCTTTAAATGCTAATTTTGATAGAACTTTTCTTTTATCTGGACATAATGCAGATATACCTGATATACAAATTCCCATACTTGATATATTTGCAAAACCACAAAGTGAAATAGCCATAACTAAACCAGTTCTATAGTCTAATGATTTTATTACTTCTCCTAATGATTGGAATGCAACAAATTCATTTAATACTAATTTTTCACCTAATAATTGTCCTGCTCTAAGTATTTCTCCTCCATCAAGTCCCATTAAGAATCCTATTGGTGAGAATATATATGAGAATATTTGTTGTAGAGTTATACCAAATACACCTAGGATACCATTTACTAATGCTACTAAACCGATTATAGCTATTAAAGATGCTCCTATTGCTAAAGCACTTTGAAGACCATTCATTGCACCTTCTGCTATAGCTCCTATAAGATTTTCATTATCACCTTTATTATCTATGCTTACATCTTCAATATTTTGTACTTCTTCTAATTCTGGTAATAACATTTTTGATATCGCTATACTTCCAAATGGAACTAATGCACTTGCTATTAAGATATATTCCATAGGTATTCCTAATGCAACATATCCACCTATTATTGTAGCAGACATACTACCCATTCCAGATATTAAAACAACCATTATTTCACTTTCTGTCATAGATCTTAGATATTTACTTACTAATATTGGACTTTCTGTTTGTCCTAAGAACATATTGGCAACTGCTACGAAACTTTCAACTTTACTTGTTCCTAATAGTTTCCCAACGATTGTTCCTATTATTTTAACTATAAATCCTAATATTCCTAGGTAATATAAACCACCTACTAATGCTGAAATAAAGATTATATTTCCTAATGTTTGTATACCGAAAATAGATCCGGTTGGCGATGATGCATCAGCAAGACTTCCAAACACGAATGTAATACCTTCAGCACCATAACTTAATACTTGTGTTACTACAGCAGATACTTTTTCAATTACAAGTCTTCCTAAAGGGAATTTTACTAATATGAAAGCTATTAGAACTTGAATTAAAAAGGCTTTTATTACTGTTTTGTATGGTATATCCTTTTTGCTAGATGATAACAAATACATAATGCCCATAACTACTGCAATACCTAATAAATTTATTAATATTTTCATTTGACCTTTACCTTTCTTAAATTTACTTATTTATATTTATTTAACAATAATTAGTTTTTACATATATTAAGCATTTATCCGTATTATATGTAAATAGAAATTCTTAAATTTATGAATTTCTATATTTTAAATTAAAATATAGTTTAAATTTTTACACTAGGTTGCATTTAAGATTCTAACATCACACTCTTTTAATGTCAATTATTGTAGTTTCCATAAAAATATTGATAAATTCAAATAAAGTATTGTATGTTTTTATTGTTTTTTCGTTATATTTCAGTAAATATATTTGGTATACATTTTTTTATTATAGCTGCGATTTCTTCTTCACCATTAATACCATGTTTTTCGCATCTAGGTTTTATTATATTTAATACCTCTTCATATCCGTCTTGAATCGGAAAAGTATTTCTTGTACTTAAATTGATTTTATAAAAGTATTTATGTTTTTTATATGTTTTAGAAAGAATATAAACGATTCTTGTGAAAATATAGTATATTTTCCTGCATCCTTATAACTCTCTAATAGTTCCTTTAATTAATTTATAAAAGGAGTGTTATAAATTATGAAATCAGCTATTTATTTAGGAAAAGAAAATATTGAAATACAAAATAGACCAATGCCAGAGTTAGACGATTATGATGTATTGATAAAAAATACGAAACAATCTCTAAAGTCGTTGCTGTTGGAGATAAAGTCACAGAATTTAAAGTCGGTGAACGTGTTTATCCATACCCTCGTTTTGCAATTGGAGATACAAAACGAGCAGGAACAATTGGTGGATTTTCTGAATATATAAATATTCCAAATGCAAAGAAAAATTATTCTTTATATAATGTTGATGATTCTATCTCTGATAAAGTCGCTTGTCTTATTGAACCATTTACTGTTGGGTGCAGAGCTGCAAGACGTGCACAACCAAAACAAGGTGAAAATTTTGTTGTGTTTGGTTGTGGTACAATTGGGCTGGCGATGCAAATAATTCATTAAATGTAACAATTAAATTTTAATTATAACCACGTGTAAAATGTGTGGTTTATTCTGAGTCTATAAGCCTCTTTTTCTATTATAAATAAAATTTTCCTTAGAATTAAAAGAGGCTGCCTAATTTGGCAACCTCTTTTATATACTTATGACTTAAATTAACTGTGATTACATTCCTATTTCTTTGAATTCTCTACTACCTGGTTTAACTAATTCTATTTTTCCTTCTTTACATAAAGGACAGTTTTCAGCATCGTGAACTTGTATGTCTAATTTTATAGCACTGTATATTGGCATTCCTATTGGAGCACTTGTTCTATCTGCTATACAAGCAACACCTATAACTTCTCCACCTAATTCTTCTAGTGCTTTTTTAGTTTCTAAAGTTGATTTTCCAGTAGTTACAACATCTTCTGATATTATTATTTTAGCCCCTGGTTTAACTTCAAATCCTCTTCTTAATTGCATTACTCCGTCTTTTCTTTCAGTGAATACTGCTTCTTTGTTTAATTGTCTTCCTAATTCATAAGAAACTATTACTCCACCCATAGCTGGCCCAACTACTAAATCTATATCTAAATCTTTTATTTGATCAACTACTGTGCTTAGTACTTCTGCTGCATATTCTGGGTATCTTAAAACTTTTGCACATTGCACATATCTGTTACTGTGTTTTCCTGAAGATAATAAGAAATGTCCTTCTAATAATGCATCACTTTTCTTTAATATTTCTACTACATCTACTTTACTCATTTTTATATTCCTCCGATAATTTTAGTTTACTCTTTGTTTTAAGTTATTTTTTAATTTATATTTTTAATTTATTTTAAGGTTTTAAGGTTTATTTTTTAATTTATTATTTTTAAAATTTTATATTTCTAATTTTCTAGGTTAATTAAATTCCGCTTTGTATCAACCGATAACTATATTATTCCCCTTATTTCATCTAGAGATTTTATCCCCTCTTTTTCCATGAAATTATTTATTCCCTCTATTATTTCAAGTCCTACTTTTGGATTCATAAAGTTCGCTGTTCCAACTTGAACACAAGTTGCCCCTGCCATTATAAATTCTATAGCATCTTCAGCAGTCGTTATTCCGCCCATACCGAATACTGGTATGCTTACATTTTTACAAACTTCATGCACCATTCTAAGTGCTATTGGTTTTATAGCTGGACCTGATAATCCTGCATATACATTTTCAAATACAGGTTTTCTATTTTTTATATCTATTGCAAGAGCTTTAAATGTATTTACTAAAGATACACCGTCTGCCCCTTCTTCTTCACAAACTTTTGCCATTTCTACTATGTCTTCTGCATTTGGTGAAAGTTTTATTACTAGTGGCTTTTTGCAAACTGCTCTAACTTCTCTTACAACTTCTCTCGCAACTTCGCTTTTTATTCCGAATGCCATCCCACCTGCTTTAACATTTGGGCAAGAAATATTTAATTCGATTATGTCTATGTCTTTATCGTTTAAAAGTTCAACACCTTTTATGTAGTCCTCTAAACATCCTCCCCCTACGTTAGCAATTCTTATTAGGTCTAATTTTTCAAAGAAAGGAAGTTCTTTTTCTATAAATCCTTCTACCCCTGGATTTTCAAGTCCTACACTGTTTATCATTCCTGATGGTGTTTCCCAAACTCTTATTCCATTGTTTCCTGGTTTTGCATTTAATGTAAGTCCTTTTCCACTTACTCCACCTAATTGTGATATATCATAAACTTCGTTGTACTCTCTTCCAAATCCAAAGGTACCAGATGCCATTATTATTGGATTTTTAAAAGTTAAATTTTTAAATTTTACACTTAAATCAGCCATTAAAAAATCACATCCTCTCCCCAGAATACTGGACCGTCTTTACAAGTTTTTTTGTTTCCGCCTTGAGTTTTACAAGTACATACAAGACATGCACCCATACCACAAGCCATTCTATTTTCAAGAGATACCATTACTCTTGTGTTTGTTCCCTTTTCGGCATTTGTTTTTTCAACTTTGTCCATTAATGCCTTCATCATTGGTGTTGGACCACAAGTTAATATATAGTCGTATTCTTCTGTGTTTATTATGTCTGTAACAAAAGTGCTTCCTATTGCAGTTTTGACATTGTCACAAACTTCTTCGTATTTATCTATTAATATAGGTTCATTTCTAAAACCTAAATATGCATCACTATTTGGTATATTTTTTGCTACTAAGTATAGAGGTGCTACTCCGATTCCGCCTCCTACTAATGCAACTTTACCTTCTACCTTTTGGTACCCACTACCATAAGGTCCTTCTAATTTTATGTTGTCGCCAGGTGTTAATCTGCTGAATATTTTTGTCCCTTCGCCAACTACTTTATATAAAAAAGTTATACTGTTTTCGTCTATATCGTGAATACTGATGGGTCTTGATAGGGTTGGATACATATCCCATGCTCTAAGCATATAAAACTGACCCATTTCTCCTTTGAATTCTCCTTGTACCTTCATTTGGTACATATCTTCTCCTACGTATGCGTTCTCTATTATTTTGTACATTATTTTACTCCTCTACATCTACCCCTAAAAGTTTCATTATTAAAGCCATTCTTACATACATTCCAAACTTAGCTTGTTGGAAATATACTGCTCTTTTGTCGTCGTCTACTTCTGTTGCGATTTCGTTTACTCTTGGTAATGGATGCATTACTAACATATTTTCTGATGCTTTGTTCATTTTTTCTGCATCTAATCTATAACAGTCTTTTAATAATTCATATTCTTCTAAATCTGCAAATCTTTCTTTTTGAATTCTTGTCATATATAAAAGATCTAAGCTTGGTATTGCATCATCTAAGCTTGCAGTTTCATAATAAACATGATTTTTTAAATGTTGTTTTACATATCCAGGCATTCTTAATTGTTCTGGAGCTATAAATACAAATTTACTGTCGTTATATCTATTCATTGCTCTTACAAGTGAATGTACTGTTCTTCCGTATTTTAAATCCCCACATAGTCCTATTACGTGGTTATCTAATCTTCCTGTTAATGTTTTTATTGTTAGTAAATCTGTTAGTGTTTGAGTTGGATGTTGATTTCCACCATCTCCTGCGTTGATAAAAGGTACTTCAGCATATTTTATTGCTTCTGATGCTGAGCCTGCGATTGGATGTCTCATCGCGATTATATCAACATATCCAGATACTGTTCTTATTGTATCAGCTAATGATTCTCCTTTAGATACTGATGATGAGCCAGGTTCTGAAAATCCTACAACATTTCCACCTAATCTCTTCATCGCTGATTCAAAACTAAGTCTAGTTCTAGTTGATGGTTCATAAAATAATGTAGCTAATAATTTTCCCTTGCAAACTTCAGAATATTTGTCAGGATTAGCCATGATTTGTTGAGCCAAATCTAAAATTTCATCTATTTCTTTAATTGAAAAGTCTTCTGGTTGGACCAAATTTCTTGATTTTAACATTTTTATCCTCCTTTTTCAGCCTCACCGGACTAAAATTAAAAGTTATTTGTATTCTGTTAGTAGGTTATCATTTTTATATTTTTATGTCAATAGATTGCCATAAATTATCAATTAAATAAGTCATTATTTCCAAAAGTTGATATGAAATTTTATTATTTCGTACCTTTTTAATAATACCTATTTAACAAACTATAAATAACTTTAACGTAGTTATTTCTTTTTATTTTAGTTTGATTGATTACTACTTATATTATATGATATAATTTAATTGCTAACTAGTAGAAATACTAAAAGGCTATATATTTTCTCGTTTCTGAACAAAAATGAGCTGATATATAGCCTTTTTTTTATAACATATATAAAATTATACTCATTTTTGATTATGATTTCTTTTATATGTTTCAAAGAAATATTTATTTAATAAGGGGGTCGTTAAATGGAAAAAACAAATCAAAACCAAATGGGGACTAAACCGATTGCTTCTTTAATTTTTACTATGGGATGTCCACCTATAGTCTCTATGTTTGTGCAATCTATGTATAACATAGTCGATAGCATTTTTGTCGCAAAACTCGGTGAAAATGCACTAACTGCAGTATCGCTTGCCGCTCCAATCCAATATATATTATTAGCTGTTTCTGTCGGTGTAGGTGTTGGGATTAATTCTTATATCTCTAGAAATTTAGGGGCTGATAATATTGATGAGGCAAATAATACTGTTACCCACTCTATGATTTTAGCTCTTGCACATTCTGTTTTATTTATCATCTTGGGGCTATTATTTATCAAGCCATTTTTCAGAATTTATGCTAACAATGATGCAATTTTTTCCGATGGATGTAGTTACACTTATATAGTCGTGTTGCTTTCATTCTCTTTATTTTTTCAACTTACTTTTGAAAAAGTTTTTCAAGCAACAGGAAAAATGTTGCTACCAACTATTTCACAAATAATTGGGGCTATCTTAAATATAATTCTAGATCCAATATTTATATTTGGCTGGTTTGGAATGCCGAAACTTGGTGTTACTGGAGCCGCAATAGCCACTGTAATTGGTCAAATAGTATCATTCCTTATACTACTTATATTTTTCATCAGAAACGATAGCGTATTAAAAATCGATTTAAAACTGTTTAAATTCGATTGGAACATTATCAAGCAGATATATGCAGTTGGAATTCCATCGGCGCTTATGATTTCAATTTCTTCTATTCTTACAATTGCACTTAATTCTGTTTTAGTAAAATTCTCAAATACTGCCGTTTCGATTTACGGTATTTATTACAGACTTCAAACATTTATCACCATGCCTGTAAATGGGTTAGTTCAAGGTATTAGACCTATTATTGGATTTAATTATGGAGCCAAAGATAGGGGTAGAATTATTGAAACATTGAAGATAAGTCTTATTGTTTCTGTTGTGCTTATGTTAATTGGTTTATTATTGTTTATGTTTATACCAAGACAATTACTTTCAATGTTTAGTGCATCAGAAAATATGATGAGTCTTGGAGTTGTAACACTTCGTATAATGAGCCTTGGTTTCTTATTTTCTGCGATTTCGTTTATTATATCTGCGATGTATGAATCAATTGGAAAAGGAACTTACAGCTTGGCAATTTCTCTTGTAAGACAATGTATAATAATTATCCCAGTTTCTATGTTCTTTTATAAAATAATTGGGCTTACTGGAATTTGGATTACCTTCCCTGTATCTGAAATTGCAGCTGCACTTGTTTGTTTGTGGATGTTTATTAGAACTTGTAAAAAAGATGATGTATTTATTAAAAATAATGATTAGTTATTATTTTTGATATCTATTAATATAAAAAACCTTAAATCTGCATAAAAAAAGAAATGCCATTAAATATGACATTTCTTTTTTAAGTTATATAATTAATTATTTTTTATAATTAATTAGTATTTATTAATTCATATAATTTCTCTATTGAAACGGGATCTACTACAAGAATACTAGTTCCTAAAGTCTCTATTGTTTTGCCATTAGATTTTCCTATTATTGATGGTTTTATTATTGAATTTGATACTGAGTTATCAAGTGTCAAAGTAAAATCTATATCTCTTTCTTCATTTGGAGATAAATTTACACTATCAAAATCAATAGACAGTTTATCCGAAGAATTTAAATTAATTTTTTCTAGCAATATATCATTGTTAGAATTATTTTTTACTGTATAACTTAATAAATAAGTATTATCTTCGTTTATAGCTTCTACTAAAGAGATTCCACCCACAATTTCTATATCATCACTTACTGAATTTTCATCATATACTGTCACAGAATAATTTCCTAAATTAGCAGAGTAAGTATCTGATGCAGTAGTTATAACTGCCTCTATATCGTCTAATTTAAATTGTCCTGTAGTGTTAAATAACATATTAAACTGTAATGTATAACTTGTGAATTCAGGGAATTCTTGCTTATTATTTAACTCTATATCGTATATTTCACCATCATCAAAATTCTGTATACTTATAGATGTATCATCATCAATTTTATGATTAAAATCATAAATAGGAACCTGAATAATAATATCTTCATTTTTTAAAACAGAAATATCATTATCCCATTTCCCATAAATATAGACATTATAATTATTCTCATCCCCATTATAATCTAACTTCTTGCATCCAGTTATTAATCCAGGTAATAATAAAACTGAAATTATTGTTAAAAATATTTTATAACTCTTTTTCATATATAAAACCTAAATTAATTTACACTCCATTTATATTCAAAATGACTAAACTTATTTCCATATGCAATTGCGTTTTGAGTGTCCATAAATTTATCATTAACCATAAAATATCTTTGTTGATTTAGTTTAGTTCTGTTGTAAACATTTCTATATTTTATAGTGTATGTTTTATTCTTTTTTGGAGCACTTATTGAATATGAAGCCGTTCTATTAAAAGTTTCTGTTGTTGAATACCCTAGTGTTAGATCAAGTTTAGAATGACTTAATTTTATATTTCCTGTTAAAGTATTGCTTACAGTATAACCTTTTGTTAAGGATATTTTAACTCCTTTTCCTCCTTTTCCTTTTACACCTGTTTTCCAATCTCCATAATACTTTCCAGCTGAAGATTTAGATTTTACAATCCACGGACTCCACCCTGCACTATTTAGTGCTAAAGATGAAGATGATGTTGCTGCAACCATTGTTATAGATAGTACAAGGCTACAAGCAACCATAGAAATTTTTCTTAATAATTTTTTCATAATAAACCTCCCATATATTTTTTCCTCATTTATTATACATAATTTCATTACAAAATATATATTTTATGTAATAAAATTGTCTATTTGTAAAATATTACATATTTTTATATATACATTTATAAAGTTCAAAAATTTAAACACTATAAAAAGGATGCTGTAGAGTAAATTTTTATTTATCCACATACATCCCTTTTTAATTTATTATAAGTCTATAATCTCTTTTCAAGTGTATTACCCTATATTAATATCAGCTTCTGAATATAGGGCTGCCTTTCCGCTTAATTTAACCCTATCTCCATCTTTTGTGCAGTAAAGTGTTCCGCCTCTTGGTGATGCTTGATATGCCACAATTGAATTTTTATTTAATTTATTCATCCAATATGGTGCAATGTGGCAGTGACCTGAACCACAAACTGGATCTTCTGGTACGTTTAATTTTGGTGCGAAACTACGAGAAACACTATCTGTATCCTTTCCTGAAGCAGTTGCATGTAATAATTCATTACTACATATGCACAAGCTAAAGTAGCATGTCCACATAAGTCTATTTCTCCACCTGGTTTTGCATATGTAAATAAATTTCCAACATCGGGTTCAAATGATATTTCCTTTAACTTCTCAACAATTTCTTCATTCGCACCCATATCTGGAAATATCGATGCCATTTCTATCATTTCTAAATCCTTTTTCCCCGGCATTATATATGAATTTGTAGTAGCATCATAGGAAACAAAAGTCCCACTTCCGATTGTAGAAGTTAACAGTCCCTTAAGTTCGCACTGTTTAAAAGCTTTTGAAACTGTACTTACATTTACATCTTTAACTTTATTAAACTTTATTAAACTTATTTAAACCAAGAAGAGCTAAAAATTTCTTTCATCATATCAAATTTTTCTTTACCTATAGATTTGATTATTTCTTCTTCTATATTTCTTTTTATATGTAAAGTTTCATCCATAAAGTATCTCCCCTTATCGGTAAGACAAAGTAATTTATCTCTTGAATTATCTTGATGCTCCTCTATTTTTATATATCCTCTCTCCATTAAAACCTTGGCACATTTATGTGCTCCTTGGCGTGACATTCCTATCTTCTTAGCTATTTGGGCAACTGTTGTACTTTCTTTATGAATAATAGCAATCATATACGATTCTGTATCTGTTATTTTTTCTTCTCCGTTTTGTACCCATGCCTCTATTACCTTTTTTCTTAATTTAGCATGTTTATCACTTATTAAATCAACTAAATTATTCTCATTTAAATAAGTCTGCATAATATTACTCCTTTTATCCGTTGATTATTTATTTTGTTATTTATTATTATAACTATTTTTTTTAATTTTTAAAGTATTATCGTCAACTAAGTTGACAATTCATTTTTTAACTGTTATTATATCTTATGTCAACTAAGTTGACAATTATTATAATTAAAGTGAGGTAATTTAATGTTTAAAAATAAAAAAGAACATTTTATATTTATTTTAATGATATGTACAACTATGGTTTATATCCTGAGTTGTTATAACGTAGCACTTATAGAAGGATTTTCAGCAAATATATTTTTACATGCTATATTAGGATTCCCTGCTGCATTCGTATTCGCATTAATAGGAGATATCTTCGTAGTTGGTAAAATAGTTGGACGTATCGCCCCTAAATTTATAAAAGAAGGCGACAGTATGGCTAAAGTAGGAATAGTTATGTCATTCTTCACATGTTGTGGAATGGTTCTTTGGATGTCTGCATTCGGAGTTGTTACAAACCTTGGATTTGGACCACACTTCTTTGCAGCTTATGGATTAGGTATTGTGAGAAATGTTATAGTTGCAATGCCACTAAACTTATTAATAGTTTCTCCATTAATAAGGGCTATATTCTTCAAAATGTTCCCACCAACAGTTGAAAAAACAGAATCTAAAGCATCATAATTTTTATGAATTTTATTAAATGATAGATTGTCAATATAAGTGCAACATTTTATGTTTATGTTGCAGCGAAGACCTCTGCAGGTGTTTTATATCCAAGA
>NZ_JADPET010000098.1 GCF_015667935.1 Clostridium sp. 1001270J_160509_D11
AAAAATAAGAAAATATAAGTGAAAAATATGTCGACACTTAAAAAAATAATGCAAATATATATTTTTTATTGTATACTTAAGAAGTGGCAAGAGATGACAAAATATTTTTTATATAAAGGGAGATGGTTAAATGAAAAAGAAACTTAGCTTGACGACAAAAATTTTATTAGGATTGTTTTTAGGATTTGTCTGTGGACTTATATTAAAATCTGTTCCAGATAATTATATAAAAGATACAATTATTGTAGGCGGAATTTTAAAAATATTCGGAACAGGATTTACAACTGCAATTAAAATGATGGTTGTACCTCTAGTGTTTGTATCATTAGTATGTGGAACATCATCTATGGGAGATGTAAAAAAATTAGGTAGAATAGGTACAAAAACTATGGCGTTTTACTTATCTACAACAGCAGTAGCAATAATAATAGCATTAATTTTAGGAAGTGTATTAAAACCAGGTGCAGGACTTGATATGAGTCATATGGTTAGTGGAGAAGTTACAATTGGTGAATCTAAATCGCTAGTAGATATAATATTAGGAATAATACCATCAAATCCAATAAAAGCATTTGCGGATGGAGAAATGTTACAAATAATATTCTTTGCAATGATTACAGGGATAGCAATGAGTATTGTTGGGAAAAAAGCTGAACCTGTTAGAGTAATATTTGAAAGTTTAAATGAAATATGTATGAAAATGGTAGGAATAATAATGTTATTCGCTCCATATGGTGTATTTGCTTTAGTTTGTGATACTTTCTCATCAGTTGGACAAGATGCAATCCTTGTACTTATTAAATATATAGCAGTAGTTTTATTAGGTATGGGAATACATATAACTTGTGTATATGGAGGAATGTTTAAATTATTTACAAAAGAAAAAATAATGCCATTTTTAAAGAAATTTACATCAGTAGCAGCTATAACATTTTCAACAGCATCAAGTAATGCATCAGTACCAGCAAGTATGGAAATACTTGAAGAATTAGGGGTAGGTAAAACTACTAGATCATTTACTATACCAATGGGAGCAACTATAAATATGGATGGAACTGCTATAATGCAAGGTGTTGCAGCATTATTTATAGCTCAAATATACGGAATTGACTTAAGTATAAATCAAATGATTACAATAATTTTAACAGCGACTTTAGCATCAATCGGAACAGCAGGGGTTCCAGGTGTAGGTATGATAATGCTATCTATGGTATTAACATCAGTTAATCTTCCACTTGAGGGAATAGGGCTTATAATGGGTGTTGAAAGAATAATAGACATGTTTAGAACTACTGTAAATGTAATGGGTGACAATATCTGTACACTTATAATTGCAAATAGTGAAAATGACTTTGATAAAGATATGTTCTATGGAGAAAAAGAAGAACAATTAGCTTAATTTAAAGATACAAAAGGGATATAAAGCAAGTAAGATTTGCATTATATCCCTTTTATATTAAATAGAAAATGATATTTATATGCTAAAAACAACTTATATTTTCAAATTATAAACTATAAAAAATTATAATGTTGATTCTCTTTTTACAATAGTAGGGTCTATGACTACGTGTTTATTAACTCTTAGACAGCCTTTTTTATTTTTACGATTTATTTTTATTCCCTCTGTTAATATAGATAAAGTATTTTGGGTAATTTTATTAACATCTTGTTTAATTGAAGTTAATGGGATAAATGACTCTATTGCAGCTGGAGAATCATCAAAGCCAATTACCTCATAATCATCAGGAATAGATTTATTGTTTTTTACAAGTATTTTGATAAAATAATTGGCTAAAGTATCATTACTTAAAAATACCCCGATTTTTTTGCCGTTATATTTAGCTTCTATTTTTTTAAAAATATTAAATAATTTACTTGTAGTATCGCTTATATCGTTATTGAAAACTTCATAAAACACCATATGTTCAATATTTTTATCTAAACAGATATTTTCAAAGGCCTTAATTCTATCGATTGATGGAATTTCCTCTGATATAGGACTATTTATATGTATTAACACATCACAATTATTTTCAATAAGGGTGTTTGTAGCTAAAGATGCACCCAAGTAGTTATTTGTATCGACGCTTGAAATATATTTAGATTCCCTTTCGATTCCCACAATAGGTATATTATAATCTTTTAATTGTATAGAAGGGATACAGGAACTAATCATAATTAAGCCTTCAATTTGATATGCTAATAACTCATCTATATACTCTTTTTCTTCATCGATATTTCCATTACTAGTAAAAACTAAAAATTTATAACCATATCTAGAATAAGTGTTTAATATAGAATTTAGTAAATATGAATAAAAGTGTAATTCTAGTTTTGGTGCAATTATTCCTATAAATTCTGTTTTCCCATTAGAGAATATTTTAGCAACCTTATTTTCTTTATAATTCAATTCTTTTAGGGCATTTTCTATTAATAGACTTGTCTCTTTAGTAAGGTTTTCTGGAGAATTAAAATATCTAGAAATTGTAGCAGTAGATAAGTTTGTATACTTAGCTATATCGCTATATGTAATATTTTTTTTCAAAATAACACCTCTTTATAATAAATAATTAATATTAAGTTTATCAAATAAATAAGTGTTTATCAATATTATAGGAAATAAAGAAAAAACAATTGGAAATAGAAAAAAATATAGTTGACCTAATTGGAAAAAATATGATATTATGAAAATGTAATCAAAAATGTAATCGATTACATAACAAAATTAAGGGGGAATTAATTTAAATGACAAAAAAAATTGGGAGTATTCTATTAATTTTCATATTGATAATAAGTTTGGTTGGATGTGAAAAGAAAATAGAAACGGGAAGTATTAGTGGCTTTGACAAAAATGAGGAGTACATTTCTATGTGGGTACATACAATAGAAAATACTCCAGAAGGGGAAGCATACAAAAAAAGTGTAGAACTTTTTAATAAAAAATATGATGGAAAATATTTTTTAGACATAGAGTTTATTCCACGTAATGAAAACGGAGGGGGATACTCAGATAAAATTAATGCTGGTGTTATGTCAGGAGACTTACCTGATATTATAACAGTTGATGGACCAAATGTTTCAGCATATGTAGCTAATAATATAATACAGCCTCTAGAAGGTGTATCAGAAAAAGACAAATCTGTATATTTAGATTCTATAATAGAACAAGGAACAGTTAATAATAAGCTTTACGCGCTAGGTGCTATGGAATCAAGCGTTGGATTATATTATAACAAAGATATAATAGAAAAGGCTGGTATTGAAATTCCTAGTATGGATGATCCATGGACTTGGGATGAATTTTATGAAGTATGCGAAAAAATAAAAAATGTCATTCCGGAAAACGATTATCCGATTGATATGACATTCCCTTCAGGAGAAACAACAATTTACTACTATGCACCTTTTATATGGTCTAATGGGGGAAATTTTGTGAGTGAAGATGGATTAACGGTTGATGGATATTTTAATTCAGAAAAGACTTATGAAACAGTGGATTATTTCAAAAAATTACTAGACAATAAGATGTTTTCAAAAACTAAGATAGAGAATTTATTTGAACTTGAAAGAGCAGCATTTAAATTTGATGGTGCTTGGCTAGTTAATAATATGAAAACTAGTTATCCAGATTTTAATCTAGGCATTGCACCTTATCCTGTAGGAAATGATTGGAACCAAGAAAAATATACACCAACAGGTTCATGGACATATGCAGTAAGTACTAATTGTACTAATGTAAGTGCAGCTACAGAAGCTGTTAAATGGTTAAGTGGTGTTGAAAGTGGTGTCATTCTAAGTGAATTAACTGGAAATATGCCTTCTACATATGAGGCATATGATAAATTACCTCAATTTAAAGATGGATTATATGCATTTTTAAAAGAACAATTAATAACTTATGGTCATCCAAGACCTAAAACACCAGTTTATCCTCAAGTGAGCGAGCAATATCAAAGATCACTAGAAGATATAGTTTTAAATAATAAAGATAAAAAAGATACAATCGAATACTCTGTGGAAAGGATAGACGCAAAATTAAAGCGTTATAGATAGATGAAATGGCTAAAAATAATACAGTAGAAAAAAGAAACTCTATTCTTGGTATGTCATTCTTTGGACCAGCGTTAGTACTTATGGCACTATTTCTATTCATACCAATGATTTTAACACTTGTGTTTAGTTTTACGGATTTCTTTGCATTAAATCCAAGCTTGACAAGCTTTGTTGGATTAGACAATTATGTAGCATTATTTAGAGATAGATTATTTGTTCAAGCTTTTGGAAATACAATTTTATTTGTAATTATAATAGTTCCTTTTCAAATGGGACTTGCTTTTGGACTTGCATTGTTTATAGATAAAATATCATATTGTAAAACTTATTTTAAAATATCATTTTTTATCCCAGTAGTAATGTCGCTAGCTGTAGTTTCTACTTTATGGATGCAAATATACAATGCAGAAGGTATTTTAAATACTCTTTTAGGATGGATAGGAATAGATCCACAACCATTCATATATAGTGCAAAACAAGCACTTCCTTCAATTGCATTTATGAGTATATGGCAAGGGGCAGGATATCAAATGCTAATTTTCTTAGGAGGATTACAAGCGATATCACCTAGTTTATATGAAGCAGCGGAAATAGACAATGCATCTGCATGGGCTAAATTTAGATACATAACTTTACCATCATTAAAACCAATTTTGATATTTGTATTTATAACAATAACAATTGGTGCATTTAAAATGGTTGTTCAACCTATGGTTATGACAGGTGGTGGACCTTCATATTCTACATACACATTAGTATATGACATATACCAAACTGGTACAGTAAACTGGGAAATAGGAACTGCATCTGCTATGTCTATAGTATTTGCAATATTTGTAATAATTCTAACAATAATACAAAATAAAATAACAAAGGACAAGGAGGAATAGGATATGAAGAGTCAGAAACGTAAAATTATTGAAATAATTGTATGTGTAATTATGATAGGAGTTTCATTATTATTCTTATTCCCTATAATATGGATGATAGCAAATTCATTTAAAGGAGATGCTCAAATCATAAAAGATATGAATACATTTGGAGCATTTATACCACCTACTTTAGATGGAAATTTCTTTAGTAACTATATAACTATAATTCAAAATTCTGATTTAATGAAGTATATGTGTAATACAGTTTTTTATGCAGCTATACTTATCGTGTTAAGTGTTTTAGTAAATGGTTTAGCAGGATATGCACTTGCTAAAATTAAATTCCCATTTAGAGAAGGTTGGGTATTAGTAATAACTTTACTTATGATAGTACCAGCTGAAACTATAATAACAATTAACTACATGATGATTGCAAAGGCTGGTTTATTAAATAATATAATAGGATATATTTTACCATTGATAGTCAATCCATTTAATATATTCTTATTTAGACAGGTGTTTGTACAACTACCTGATGAGCTTAGAGAAGCTGCAGAAATGGATCACTGTGGAACTTTAAAATACTTTTTAAAAATAGTACTTCCAATGTCAAAGTCAGTTGTTGCTACAGTTAGTGTATTTACTTTCTTAAATGTATGGAATGACTTTATATGGCCATCTTTAATATTTACATCTAATGATTTATTAACAGTTCAAATAGGATTAAACTCTATAACAGCTAACGATAATACAACTACAGGACAAGTATTAGCTACAATTTCATTAATAACAATACCAGTAATAATTATTTATTCATTATTCTCTAAACAAATTGTTGAGGGAGTTACGACAACAGGAACTAAGGAGGGGTAAGATATGAGCTTTGTATCTTTAAAAAATGTAAATAAACAATATAAAGGAAATAAGAAAAAATCAGTTACAGATTTTAATTTAGATATAGAAAAAGGAGAATTTATAGCATTTGTCGGTCCATCTGGATGCGGTAAGTCTACTACACTTAGAATGATAGCAGGATTTGAAGAAGTGACAGAGGGACAAATAGAAATAGACGACAAAGTTGTAAATGATTTATTACCAAGAGATAGAGGGATAGCTATGGTTTTCCAAAATTATGCTCTATATCCTCATATGACAGTAGAAAAAAATATAGCTTTTGGACTTAAAAATATAAAAACTCCACAAGAAGAAATCAATAAAAAAGTGGATTGGGCGATAGATGTTTTAGGACTTGAAGAATATAGAAAAAGAAAACCTAAAAATCTATCAGGTGGTCAACGTCAAAGGGTTGCACTTGGAAGAGCTATAGTTCGTAATCAAAAGGTATTTTTAATGGATGAACCACTATCAAACTTAGATGCCAAATTACGTGTAAGTATGAGAAATGAAATAACAAAATTACATAGAGAATTAGGAGCAACTACTATTTATGTAACGCATGACCAAGTAGAAGCTATGACTATGGCAGACAGAATAGTAGTAATGAAAGATGGAGTTATTCAACAAATAGGTTCACCAATTAAGCTTTACAATGAACCTGTAAATAAATTTGTTGCAGGATTTATTGGATCTCCACAAATGAATTTTATAGAAGTAAATGTAAAAGATGATGTAGTAGAATTTAACGACGGCAAAAAAATACATCTAACTAAAGGAATGAGAGATAGATTACAAAAATCAGGAAAAATGATTTTAGGTGTTAGAGGAGAAGATATTAAATTCGACTCTTTAAATATGGAACTTAGAAAAGACGATATATTAAAAGCTACTGTAAGCAATGTTGAAGTTATGGGAAATGAAAATAATATATACTTCACATTAGGAGGGGAAACAATAATAGCAAGAGCATCTAAATATGATTTAAAAAGTATAGGAGAAGAAATTGAATTTGTAATAGACTCAAATAGATTACACTTTTTCGATATAGAAACTGAAGAAAGTATACTTAACTATTTAAATGAAAGTGAGACAGCAATATAATGAAAAATAAAGCAATAAATAAACCAAAGTTACATCTAACAGGAAAAAGAAATTGGATTAATGATCCGAATGGATTGATATACTATAAAGAAAAGTATCATATGTTTTATCAACATTTTCCTTATGCACCTCAATGGGGAACTATGCACTGGGGACATGCTATAAGTGATGATATGGTAAATTGGACTTATGAACCAATAGCACTATTTCCAACAAAATTATATGATAGAAATGGGTGCTTTTCAGGTAGTGCAATAGAGGTAAATGGAGATTTATATTTATATTATACTTCTGTTAAATATCTAGATACACCTGAAGATAATATAACAGTACCAAAAGATGATGTATTTGAAGCATCACAAGCTATGCTTATATCTAAAGATGGATTTAATTTTGATAATTTCAATGATAAATCTTTGATAATACCTGCTATTGAAGATAAAGATTTAGGTCATTACACACATACTAGGGATCCTAAAGTATGGGAATATAAAGATAATTATTATATAATTCTTGGGACTAAGGTAAAAAAAGACGATAATGAAAAATATACAGGAAAGTTATTATATTATAAAAGTAAAGATGCGAAGAAATGGGAATATATAAATTCATTTGAATTACATGGATTAGGAGATATGTGGGAGTGCCCTGATATATTTTCTGTAGATGGAAAATATGTATTAACACTTTCGCCAGAAAATTATTATACTGATGGAATAAATCCAACTAATAATGCAGTATTTGGAATTGTAGATTTTGAAGAAGAAACTTGTAATACAAAATTTAAAAAGGATGACTTTAGAGTAGTAGATTTAGGATTAGATTACTATGCTCCACAGTCATTTATAGATAAAGAAGGTAGACGAGTTCAAATTGGTTGGATAAGAATGAATAAACCTTTTGAAAATCATACATGGTTAGGTATGATGAGTTTACCAAGAGTTGTAGAAGTTAAAAATGGACAAATTATTACTAATGTTCATCCAAATATATCATCTTTGTTTACAAAAGAAGTAGATATAGACCATGTAGATTTAAAAAACAGTATATGTATAAAAGCTACTTTAAAAAATAATTCAAAAATAAATATCGGAGGATATGAAATATCATTTGAAAATAATACTATAACTGGTGATAGAACTAAAGTTTGTAATCAAGAAAATGTAGCTTTAAAATCATCAACTAAAGTATTAGAAGATAATTGCTATATAGAGGTATATATTGACTATGGAGTAGTAGAAGTTTATATAAATAATGGACAATATGTAATGACCCATATTGTAAACCCATTAGAAGGTAAATTAGAAGCAAGTAATTTAAGTGATTTTAAAGTATATACTATTAACTAGTAAGGAAAGGAACTTATAACTATGAAATACGATGTAGTAGCTCTCGGGGAATTATTAATTGATTTTACAATTGATGGTAAAAGTAATCAGGGAAATAACACTTATGAAGCTAATCCAGGAGGTGCTCCTTGTAATGTATTAGCTATGCTAAATAAGATGAATAAAAAAACTGCTTTTATAGGAAAAGTAGGAAACGATGCTTTTGGCCAAATACTAAAAAAGACAATCGATGATGTAGGTATAGATTCTAAGGGTTTAATGTTTGATGAACATGTTAATACTACATTAGCTTTTGTAAATATTGATGAAAATGGAGAAAGAAGCTTTTCATTTTATAGAAATCCTGGAGCAGATATGATGCTAACAGAAGAAGAAGTAGATTTTGAAATTATAAAAAACGCAAAAATATTCCATTTTGGAACATTATCAATGACACATGAAAAAGTCAGAATGGCTACAAAAAGGGCAATAGATGAAGCGAAAAAACGAAATATATTAATATCTTTTGATCCTAATTTAAGACCATTATTATGGGAAGATTTAAATTTAGCAAGAGAACAAATCGACTTTGGATGTTCTGTATGCGATATTTTAAAAATAGAAGATGAAGAAGCTAAGTTTTTAACTAATTGTGATAATATAGAAGAAGCTGTGGAAATATTAAAAAATAAATACAACATAAAGATTATTTTATTAACTGCTGGAAGTAAAGGAAGTACAACATATTATAAGGATTTAGTTGTAAAACAAGAAGCTTATTTACAATCAAATACTATAGATACAACTGGAGCAGGGGATACTTTTTGTGGAAGTTGTTTAGGTTATATAATAGAAAATGATATAGATAATTTAAATGAAGAAAAAATAAAAGATATGATTTCTTTTGCTAGTGCAGCAGCATCTATAGTAACTACAAAAAAAGGTGCAATTTGTTCTATGCCAGAAATTGAAGAAGTAGAAAAATTGAGAAAAAAATATGAGTAATTTATATAATTGTTTGTAATGGGAAATGGAGGTAATTGTGACAGAAAAAGAAAAAATGTTACTGGGGAAATTATACAATGCAAGTGATGCAGAGCTTCAAAAAGAACTGAAAAGATGTAGGAAATTAACTAGATTGTTTAATAATTCAACTGAAGAAGATATTGAGTATAGAAGTAAATTATTAAAAGATTTATTTGGGAAAGTTGGTAAAAATATATTTATAGAGCCTACATTTAGATGTGATTATGGAAAGAATATCTATATTGGAGACAATTTTGTTGCAAATTACGATTGTATTATATTAGACGTTTGTAAAGTTGAAATAGGAAATAATGTCATGTTTGGACCAAGAGTATCTGTATTTACAGCAGGTCATCCAATAGATGCAGATGTAAGAATTACAGGTCTTGAATTTGGAAAAGAAATAAAAATAGGAAATAATGTATGGATAGGTGGGAATACTGTTATAACCCCAGGAGTCAAAATAGGGGACAATGTAATTATAGGTGCTGCATCAGTAGTTACAAAGGATATAGAAGACAATGTAATAGCTGTAGGTAATCCTTGCAAGATTTTAAGGAAAATAACAGAGAAGGATAAGATATATTGGAATAAAAAGAAAGAAGAGTACTTTCAAGATTAAAAAGATATAATTAGAAAATATAGATTTATTTGTTAAATTGAAAATATCTGAAACCAACTTAATATGGTTTTGGATATTTTCTTTTTTAGGTTATATTATTATTTTGATATAATAGATAAAATAGAATAAAAGATTAAAAAAGTTTTAATTTATGGAAAGGGTGAGTTTATGAAAATAGGAATTTCAGCATTAAAATTTAATTTAGAAGATGCGTTAAATATATGTAAGAAAAATAAAAAAATAAGCCATATCGAGATGGGAATTGACAACTTAGAAGATGTAGAATCTTTAAAAAAATACAAAGACGAGATAAATAAATTGAATTTAAGTATATCAATTCACCTTCCGATGGAATTAAATACTTGTGAAGATATAAAATTTATAAGAAATTCATGGGTAGATTTTATATGCGAGATGGATAAAATTTTGAGTTTAGACTTTGATATAAAATACTATAATGCTCATTTGGGTTATATTATGAGCACTCGATTAGACAAAAATAGACAAAGGTATTTACAAAATACAGTAGAGTTTTTAAATGATGAGAAATTAAAAAATAATTTACAAAATAAAATTATATCTATAGAAAATACATATTCTAAAAAAGGTGATTTTTCGAATGTAGGAAACTCTGTCTATGATTTTAAATATATATTTGACAAAATTGAAAACGATAATGTGTATTTTTGCTATGATACAGGACATGATTTAATAGATAATAGTGATTATGAACAGATTTTTGATAAAATAAAAATAATACATTTTAGCGATAATAATGGAAAAGAAGATTTACATATCGGATATACAAAGGGGATTTTAGATTCTAGTATATTTGAAAAGATAGAAAATGTAAATCCATTAGTTTTATATAGTGGTCTACTTTGTTAGCTGAATCCATTGGGATTTTAAGCATAAGTGATTCCAATGTCTCAAGT
>NZ_JADPET010000099.1 GCF_015667935.1 Clostridium sp. 1001270J_160509_D11
TTTTAATTTATTGTAAAATAAAAAATACGATATTGTATCTTTAAAAATTTTGCCATTAAAACAATCTATCATTTCCTTAGAACAAAAAAAGTCGCCAATATAAATATTAACGACTTACTTAATCTCATTTTTTATTTTAAGTTGAATATCTAGTCATAAAAATTATCTAATCTTCTATATAGCCATTAAATATCTTATTTAATAACATAGAATTTATATAAGCTGCAACTCCAAAACTTATACAAGTATCTAAAAATACTATTTGTCCCCAATATTTCCCGAATAAAACAAATGCACCTAAAGGCATTAAAGTTAAAACTAACATTATTAATGTATATGGAAGATGTTTTATTGACATTAAAACCGCATTCATTAAAGTATTTTTTATACTATTTTCAAATCTAGCTACAAGCGGAAATACATATACTACAATAAATCCTATTACAATACTTATTAAAGTAAATATAAATTTAAAAGCAGTACTTAATATATCATTTGACATTAAACTACACATATAAAAATCAAGTCCTATAAAAGATGCCACTAATAATAAAATTAACCAGATAATTGTACTTTCTTTGAAGTTTTGCTTAAACTGTTTAAAAAATTCTTTAACGGCGTAAACATCTTCATCTCTTGTCGATTTCATAGAAACACAATAAAGTGCAGTCGTCGATGCACCTATCGTTACAATAGGTATTGAACAAATAACAAATAAAAAATTTAGAATTATTGTATCAGATACTTTTGATATCCCCGCAAAAAAGTTATTATCATAATCAAATATTTTCCCCATAAAACACTACTCCTTAAAATATAAATAAAACTGCTATAGATATTATAGCAGTTTTATTTAACTTATTTTTATTAGTTTGTTATTACTATACCTGTTTCTTTATCAAATATATGAACTTTTTCCATATCCATTATAAACTTAACTTTATCTCCCATTCTAGCAGTTGTATCAGCATTTACCCTTGCAGTCATAGGGAAGTTTTCTAAATCAAAGTATAAATAAACTTCTGAACCAAGTAATTCATATACATTTATTTTTACGTTTAATTCAGCTCCTTTTTTTACTTCTACTAATTCTTTAGGATCATATATATTTTCTGGTCTAATACCCATTGTAACAGTTTTATTTAGATATCCTTGTTCAACTACTTCTTTTGCTTTATCTTCTGGTAAAACAAATTTATTTTCTTTCATTTTTAATACAACTTTTCCATCTTCTTTTGCTACTGCTACATCTATAAAGTTCATTTGTGGAGAACCTATAAATCCTGCAACAAATAAGTTTTGTGGATAATTATATAAATTTTGTGGAGTATCGACTTGTTGTATTATTCCATCTTTCATAACTACAATTTTAGTTCCTAAAGTCATAGCTTCAGTTTGGTCATGTGTTACATATATCATTGTTGCCCCTAATCTTTCATGTAACTTAGCTATTTCAGTACGCATTTGAACTCTTAATTTTGCATCTAAGTTTGATAAAGGTTCATCCATTAAGAATACTTTTGGCTCACGAACTATTGCTCTACCCATAGCCACACGCTGTCTCTGACCACCTGATAAAGCTTTTGGTTTACGGTCTAATAATTTTTCTAAGTCTAATATTTTTGCTGCATTTCTAACTTTTTTATCTATTTCTTCTTGAGGAACTTTTTTAAGTTTTAATCCAAATGCCATATTATCATAAACTGTTAAGTGTGGATATAGTGCATAACTTTGGAATACCATCGCAATGTCTCTATCTTTAGCTTCAACATCATTTACAACTCTTCCATCTATTTTTAAATCTCCCCTACTTATATCTTCAAGCCCGGCTATCATTCTAAGCGTTGTTGATTTACCACAGCCTGATGGACCTACAAATATAATGAAATCTTTGTCATCTATTTCTAAATTAAAATCTTTTACTGCTTCAAAACCATTTGGGTATATCTTGCATATATTTTCTAATGATAAGCTTGCCATATTCCTAATTCCCTCCAATTTATTTATCCAATTAATTATTATTTATTTAATCTAACAACTGATTGTCTAACAACTAACTCTCCATCAAATATTTTATGTCTATTATCATCATTATTTTCTATTAGATCAAATAAAATTTTACTTGTTTCCTTTGCCATATCTTCTACCGGTTGCCTTATAGTACTTATTGATGGATTGTAATAATAAGCTATATCCAGTCCATCAAATCCCATAACTGAGTAATCCTCTGGTATCTTTTTACCTGATTCTAATATTGCTTTACTTGCACCTATTGCCATACTATCCGAAATTGCATAAACTGCTGTAAATTCTTCATCTGATTCTAAAAGTTCTTTCATAAGTTTATATCCATTTTCCATAGTAAAAGCCGTTTCTTCTTGAAAAGTATATCTTATTAGATTTTCATTTATGGGTATCTGTCTTTCTTCTAAGGCTTTTTTATAACCCTGTACCCTCAATCCACTGATACTTTCATCCCATGGTTGAGCTGCCAGCATTACAATTTTTTCATGTCCATACTCACACAAACAATCTACAGCTTTTTTACTTTCCTTCACATCATCTACTGATACAGACGAATATATTTTTTTATCTACACCTTCAAACATTGATATTGTACTTAATACAAAAGGTACATTTATCTGTTTCAGTCGTTTCTCATCATGTGAAAACCATCCCCCTAAAAAGATAATTCCTTTTAATTTTCTTTCTTTTATTAATTGTAAAGCAACTTCAATCTCATCTTGATTTGAATCTACTCTATGTAATAAAAAAGTATATTTTCGATGTTGTATTTCTTCTTCAAATACTTTTATCATCTTTTGAAAAAATGGGTTATCTATACCTTTTATTAAAACTGCTATTGTTTCTGTTTGTGTACATTTCAAACTTCTGGCTGTGCTATTCGGCACAAAATTATTTTCTTTTATAACCTGTAGAATCTTTTCCCTTGTTTCATCACTTATGTCTGGATGATTATTAATAGCTCTTGAGACAGTACTAACGCCGACACCACATTTTTTAGCTATATCTTTTATTGTGATTGTCTTCATATCCCTATTTCCTTTCATACGTTTTCTCTCTATTTCTAATCAATCATACGAGCTATTTAATTTATATTCTTCCATATATCTTAGTTAATCTTTTTATTTTTTCTATTAATTCTTCAGAAAAACAATCTGGTTTCATTCTCCATTTCCAATTGTCACCTAGTGTAGATGGTATATTTATTCTAGCTGATTCATCCAATCCTAAAAAATCTTGAACTGGAATTATACATGTATCAGCAACACTCCCCATCGCCAAACAGATAAGATCCCAATTTCTATATTTTTCTTCTGAGTCTCTACTATTGATATAATCTATACACATTTGTTTATCTAAGGTATCTAATTCTTTATACCATCCTATAATCGTGTCATTGTCATGTGTACCAGTATAAACAACACAATTTTTATTATAGTTATGAGGTAAATAATCACTTTCCTCTCTTGAATCAAATGCAAATTGAAGAACCTTCATTCCAGGATAACCTGTATCTTTAAGTAGTTTTATAACTGAATCTGTTAAAAATCCTAAATCTTCAGCTATTATTTTAACTTCCCCTAATTCTTGCTTTAATTGTTTAAATAGCTCTATCCCTGGTCCTTTCTCCCAAGTACCATTTACAGCTGTTTTACTTTTATAAGGTATTGAAAAATATTCATCAAACCCTCTAAAATGATCGATTCGAACAATATCATATAAATTATAACAATATTTTATTCTTTTTATCCACCATTTATAGTGAGTATATTTATGATATTCCCAATCATATAATGGATTTCCCCATAATTGTCCATCTTCAGAGAAAGAATCTGGTGGACACCCTGCCACTGCTATAGGATTTAGATTCTTATCAAATTGGAACAATTCAGGATTTGCCCATGTGTCTGCACTATCTAGTGCTACATATATAGGTATATCTCCAACTATTGATATTCCTTTTTTGTTAGCATATTCTTTTAATTTATGCCATTGATCTGAAAATAAATATTGAATATATTTATAAAATGTAATTTCTTCTTCTAACTTTTTACTATATTTTAATACTGTTTTTTTATCTCTTAATTTTAATTTATCGTCCCATTCTAACCAAGATATTCCCCCTAAGGAATCTTTGATTGCCATATATAAAGCATAATCATCTAACCACCATTTATTATATTTACAGTAAGCTTGAAATTTTTTATTATGTTCTATTTTGCTTCTTTTATAAGCTTTTTTTAGTATTTTAAACCTTGATAAATAGATTTTTTCATAATCAATATATTCGTCGTTTTTTCCCCAGTCGTAACTATCACATTCTTCTTGTGTTAATAGTTTTTCTTCGATTAGTTTGTCCAAATCTATAAAGTATGGATTACCTGCAAATGTAGAAAATGATTGGTATGGAGAATCCCCATATCCTGTTGGTCCAAGCGGTAGTATCTGCCATATTTTTTGATTAGCTTTTTCTAATATATCTACAAATTCATATGCTTCTTTTGAAAAACTTCCTATTCCATATTTTGAAGGTAAACTAGATATAGGTAGTAAAAATCCGTTTCTCCTCATGATGATCCCCCTTTTGTATTTCCTATCCTTTAACGGCTCCTGCAACAACACCTTCTATAATATGTTTTTGACAAGCTAAGTAGAATATTATTATTGGGATAATAGCTAACACTAACATAGCCATCATAGCTCCCATATCTCTATTACCATTTGATCCTACTAACATTTGAATTACAACTGGTATAGTTTTATATTTTGTTGATAAACCTATAACTAAATATGGTAATAGATAGTCATTCCATATCCACATTGCATTTAATATTGCTACTGTTATTGCTGTAGGTTTTAATATTGGTAATACTATATGGAAGTAAGTTTGTAGAGGATTACACCCATCTATCATAGCTGCTTCTTCTATTTCTAGTGGTATTGATTTTATAAATCCACTAAACATAAATATTGATAAACCGCATCCAAAACCTAAATATAAAACTATCATTCCAACAGGGTTAGCAAGATGTAATATATCTGCTAATTTAACCATTGGGAACATGACCATTTGGAATGGTACTATCATTGAAAATACAAATAAATAATATAGTACACTTGTAAATTTAGATTTTACTCTTGTTATATAATATGCTGTCATAGATGTGAAGAATAATATAACAACTACTGAACCAATTGTTATAAAAAATGACCACCCTATTGCACTTAAAAATCCTGTTTGTTCTAAACCATTAACATAGTTACTAAGTCCAACAAAAGTTTCTGATGTTGGTAGAGCAAATGGATTATCACTAATAAAGAATTTACCTTTAAATGAGTTTATTAGTATAAATAAAATCGGTGCTAAGAATACAACAACTAATGCACAAAGTATAAGGAATATTACTGTATTCCCAATATTTCTTTTTGGTTTTACACTAACTTCATTAGTGCCTTTTTTAGATACTGCTACATCCATTATTGTTCTACCTCCTTATTTCTAGTGTAATATAATTGAGCAAGTGCTATACAAGCTACTATAATAAAGAACATTACTGCTTTTGCTTGTCCTACACCTTCAAATCCTATTCTGCCGTAGAATGAGTTAACTATGTTTAATGCTAACATTTCTGTTTTATGCATTGGTGCCCCATTTGTTAATGCTAAGTTTTGGTCGAATAGTTTAAAACTATTTGATAATGTCAGGAATAAACATATTGTTATTGATGGCATTACCATTGGTATAGTAACATTTTTTAATGTTTGCCATTTGTTTGCACCATCTATTTTTGCTGCTTCGATTAATTCTGTTGGTACGTTTTGAAGTCCTGCTATATATATTATCATCATATAACCTATCATTTGCCAGTTCATAAGTAGGATCAATCCTATAAATCCATATTTTGCATCAGCAACTAATGTTGTAGCATATCTTGATAAAAATGCATTTATCATTGTTTGCCATGTATAACCTAAAACTATACCACCAATTAAGTTTGGCATGAAAAATACTGTACGGAAAAAGTTAGTTCCTTTTATCTTTTTAGTTAAAAGATATGCTAATACAAAAGCTATTACATTAACTGATATTATTGAAATTATTGTAAATAATCCTGTGAATCCAAATGAATATAAGAAATTTTGTCCTGCTGAAAATGCAGTTTTATAATTTTGAAGACCTGTGAAAGTTGCATCTGTTATTGTTGTGAATTTACAAAATGTTAGATATATACCTATTACAAAAGGTAATATAAACGCAATCGCAAATGCTATAAGAGTTGGTACTATAAATACAGGCCAGTATTTTTTCAATGTTTTTTGCATGATACCCCTCCTGATATTTTATTTTTTAAATTAATTAGCCATAAATAAAGTATCTATATTATTACTCAATTTAGAATGTAATCTTATTTTCATTCTTAACGTCATTGATACTGTTATTTATGGCTGATTTTATGCTAAATTGACTAGATTAATTTTATATATTAATTATTTTGTTAGAGCTTTTTCGCTTGCCCATTCATCAACAACTTTTTTCTTAACATCATTCCATTTCATATTTCCATTACAATATTGAAGTAATGCATCACCGAAATCATCTTTAAATTGTTGACTTGGGAAAGTAGTGAAGTTCCAGTCTACATTGTAGTATTTATCATCTTTCATGTATCTTATAACTTCTTTAGCTAATGGATCTTGTGTAACTTCATCATCTGAGAAAGTATCAAATGGAGTTATGAATCCTAAGTCATTAGTAACATAATCTTTACCTTTATCAGAAGTGAATAACCAGTTTATAAAATCTTGTGTAGCTTTTTGGTCAGCTTCTGAAGCATTTTTATTTATGCAGAAGTAGTTTTCAGTACCTATGCAAAGACCTTGTTTTTCTTCACCTTTAACACCTGTATATATAGGCATGAATTTAACATCATCTTCTTTAACTGTATTTCCATCAACATCTGCTATTTGACTCCATCCCCAGTTACCATTTTGAACCATAGCGCATTGTCCTAAAGCGAATTCAGACATTGAATCTGTAACAGTTTTGCTTCCTAATAATGTAGGTTCACAAGTTGAATTGTTTATGTATAAATCAAATATGTTTTTAAAGTTATCTGAGTATTTAAAGCTTATTTCATCTTCATCTTTTACTTTATTATCTTTGTATTCATAATATATAGGAAGATTTGCTAAGTGAGTTTGCCATCTCCAATCTTCTCCTGGAGTTAATGATGTAGAAGCAAATACCCCTTTTATTCCTAATTCATCTTTTTTAGATTGCATATCTTCTGCAACTTCTTTTAATTTATCAAAGTTATTTATTTCATCCATAGATTTTACTTTTGCACCATCTAATGCAAAGTATTTATCCATTATTGATTGGTTATATATTATTCCGTATCCTTCTTCAACATAAGGTATACCATATACTTTACCATCGTCGCCTTTTATAGCTAAGTCTTCATTTAATAAATGTTTGTTTAATTCTGTATCAGTTAAATCTGCACAATAATCTTTCCAAGATTCATACCCTACTGGTCCATTTATTTGGAATAATGTTGGTGCATCTTTTTTAGCTATTTCTGATTTTAGAGTTTGTTCATATTTACCACTAGCAGCAGTAACAACTTTAACTTCTACCCCTGTTTCTTCTTTATATTTTTTAGCTATTTCTTTCCATTGTTTTTCTTGTTCTGGTTTAAAACTTAGATAATAAACACTACCTTTGTCAGATGACCCTGAACCACTAGAATCATTAGAACTACTGCAGCCAGTAAGCATCGCTACTGATAATACACTTGCTAAAGCAATTGATAAAAACTTTTTAACTTTCATATCTTCTCCCCCTGATTTGAAAAATGTGAATTAGTAACGTTACCGAAAACGTTTCCAATTTGTCGGATAACGTTTTTCTAATTACTAAAATAGTAGCACCGAATCTTTCAAAACGCAACATGATTTTTGGTATTTTTTGTAAATTAGTCATTTCTTTAAATAAAAATTCTCTATATTTGTCTAAATTAAATTTTGTCCAAAACATTAATATAGAGAATTTTTATCACTTCAAACTAGTTTAATTTCCAAATATCATCATTGTAATCTTGTATAGTTCTATCTGAAGAAAAATAACCGGCTTTACTTATATTTATTAACATCTTTTTAGCCCAATTTTCTCTATCTTCATATTGTTTAAATGCAATTTCTTTTGTTTTTATATAATCTTCAAGATCAAGTAATGCCATAAACCAGTCCTTCTTAACAATTTCTTTAAATACTCTTATTAAGTTTTCAGCATTACCTATACTCATTAGTTCTGTACCTATTATAAAATCTACTGCTTCTTTTATTTTAGGATTTCTTGCATATATATCTATAGATTCATAATCTTCATTTTCATAATGTTCTATTACAGTTTCACTATCTTTACCGAATATGAATATATTATCATCACCAACTAATTCATGTATTTCCACATTAGCACCATCTTCTGTTCCTAATGTTAGTGCTCCATTTAACATGAATTTCATATTTCCTGTTCCACTTGCTTCCTTAGATGCTAATGATATTTGTTCAGATATATCACAAGCAGGTATTAGTTTCTCAGCATATGTAACATTATAATTTTCAACCATAACAACTTTTAAATATTTATTTACTTGTTCATCATTATTTATAAGTTGTTGTAAACATAAGATTAAATGTATTATATCTTTTGCCATAGTATATGCTGGCGCTGCTTTAGCTCCAAATATAACTGTAACAGGAGTTGATGGTATGTTTCCTTTTTTAATATCTAAATATTTATAAATTACATATAATGCATTCATTTGTTGTCTTTTGTATTCATGTAATCTTTTTATTTGTATATCAAATATAGAGTTTTCATCAATATCTATATTTTGATGTTGTTTTATATAATCTTTTAGTACTAATTTATTATCAAATTTTATCTTTAATAATTTTTCAAGTACGTTTTTATCATCTATATATTGACCTAATTTTTCTAATTCAGTTGCGTCCTTTTTAAATCCATCACCTATTAATTCTTCTATAAAATTAGTTAATTCGTGATTACAATGCATTAACCATCTTCTAAAAGTTATTCCATTAGTTTTATTATTAAATTTTTCTGGATATATTTTATAGAAATTATTTAATTCATTTTTTTCTAATATTTCTGTATGAAGTGATGCAACCCCATTAACACTAAAACAATAGTGTATATCTATATGAGCCATATGTACTCTATCATCGTCATCAATTATATATAGACTTTCATCTTCATATTTTTCTCTAACTCTTTTATCTAATTCTTTTATTATATCTATTAAGTTTGGTACAGCTTTCTCTAAATAACTCATTGGCCATTTTTCTAATGCTTCTGCTAATATTGTATGATTTGTATATGCACAAGTTTTAGATACTATATCAATAGCCTCATCCATAGATA
Organism: Clostridium sp. 1001270J_160509_D11; assembly: GCF_015667935.1. Lineage (GTDB taxonomy): Bacteria > Bacillota > Clostridia > Peptostreptococcales > Peptostreptococcaceae > Intestinibacter. Next base: position 9,476 of record NZ_JADPET010000099.1, read on the forward strand.
ATCCTCTTTCAGTTAAAAGTCTTATCAGTTCTGGGATAACCATTGTTGGGTGAGTATCATTTATTTGTATTACTGCATAATCATATAGATCATGTAAATTACTTCCCTTTGCCTCACATTCATCCAATATTAATCTTGCAGCATTACTAACCATAAAATATTGTTGATATATACGAAGAAGTCTTCCATCTTCATCACTATCATCTGGATATAAGAATAAAGTTAAATTTTTAGCTATATCCTCTTTATTAAAGTTTATACTTTCATCATTTACTATACTCTCATCAATAGTTTCTACATCAAATAAATGAAGTTTGTTAACTCTATTATTATAACCAATAACATTTATGTCATATAATCTAGATTTTAATTTAAATTCTCCACATTCTATTTCATAAGTTGTATCAGTTTTATTTAGCCAACTATTTTGTTCTATCCATTCATTTTTTTGTTCTAATTGTAGTTTATCTTTGAATACTTGTTTAAATAACCCAAAATGATAATTTAAACCTACACCATCACCATCAAGACCTAAAGTAGCAATTGAATCTAAAAAGCATGCTGCCAATCTACCTAATCCGCCATTTCCCAGCGAAGGTTCTGGCTCTACTTCTTCTATATCAGATAGTTTTTTACCATTTGCTGATAATATAGAATTTACTTCATCATAAATACCTAAATTAATTAGGTTATTAGATAATAATTTTCCAATTAAGAATTCTGCTGAAATGTAATAAAGTTTCTTTTTCCCCTTATTGTTGTGTTTTTGATTTGCTAAATCATCTACTAAATTTAATAAAGCATAATAAATTTCTTCATTTGTGCAATTACTAATTTCTTTACCACACTTATCTTTTAATAAACTAGATACATCCATTAATCTTTTCCCCCTTATTAAGTCTCCTTTTTGCGAAAACGTTTTCGGTAACGTTACCAGTTTTTCATATAAATCCTCTTTTAAGGTAATTATAATTTATAGTCGTTTTATTTACAACCAATTTTTTACATTTAATATAGATTTATTTTTTATTTTGATGCTATTTATATATATTTTTTAATTATTAATCCAAGTATTATCAACAGGTTCAAGTTAAAAATACTATATATTAAAATATCCCCAAAGTTTTCATATGATTATATGATTTAACTAAAATAGTAAACTTAATCACATGATACTTTTGGGGATAAAATAAAAAAAGATTACGTGGCTACGTCTTACTCTCCCAGGCGGTTGCCCACCAAGTACCATCAGCGCTCAGGAGCTTA
>NZ_JADPET010000009.1 GCF_015667935.1 Clostridium sp. 1001270J_160509_D11
TTTATATAAAGTTGAATTTAGATATAATCATTTTGTTTTAGATATATTTTTTCGCTTATTTAACTTGAAGTTATAAGTAAATAAAAAAATAATAGATATAAAGCATGATTTATTTTCCTCGCTTTATACCTATTATTTTTTAATTATTCTACTGTTTTCCATAATGTTTAATAATATTTAATTTACATCTATTACTTCTTTTTTATTAAAATATTTCTTATAGATATTTCTTTTATAAGATGTATAATATAGAACAAACATTAAGACTATACTGACAGAGTAACTACTATAAATAACTTTCATATCGTGGAAGTATTGTAATAAAACAAAGCACCATATTACTCTAAAAATACAATGAGCAAATAACGATATGAGCATTGGTTCAAATGTTTTTTCTATCCCTCTTAAACTTCCAATATAGATTTGATTCATAGCATATAAAACATATGAAGGAAATACAATCCTTATACTTTCAAGCCCAACTTTTATAACTGCTGCATCATTTGTGAACAATCTTAAAATATATGGTGCAAATATATTTAAAATAATTATAAAAATAAGAGAAGTATAAACGCTTATCTTCAGACTTATATTTATTCCTTCCTTTACTCTTTCATATTCCTTTGCCCCAAAGTTCTGTCCAACAAATCCAGTTACAGCTAGCCCAAGTGAGAAAAGTGGAAAATATAAAAATCCTTCCACCTTCGCAAAGATAGTCATACCAGCCATAGCCTCTGCACCAAACGAATTTATACTAGATTGAATAATTAAAGATGAAATGCTCATAAAAATTGCCTGTAATCCTGCTGGTAGTCCAACTAAAAATATATCTTTTGTATATCCTCTATAAATTTTGATTTGTTTTAAACTAAGTTTACAATTATCATCCAAAGACATTATCTTATACATAACTAAAAGTGTAGCTAATATTTGCGAAATTAATGTTGCTATTGCTGCCCCTTTTACACCCCAGCCAAAATAAACTATAAATAAAATATCTAATATTAAATTTAATATGCATGAAAATATTAAGAAATATAGCGGGTCTTTTGTATTGCCGAGAGCTCTTAGTATTGCTGTTCCGATATTATATAAAAGTTGAAATGTTATTCCTAAGAAACATATTTTTAGATAGTCTATAGCCAAAGAATATACACCTTTAGGTGTTTGAAGTATATTAATAATAGGTTTCATAAATATAAGACTTCCTATTGTAAATACTATTCCCAATAATACGCTTACTGCAAGTAATGTTGATATACTTTTTTTAAGTTTGTCATATTCATTAGCCCCAAATTGATTCGCGATAACTGCACTTACACCTGTTGATAGCCCTATAAAAAAGTTAACTATAACTGATATTAATAGACCTGTGGAGCCTATAGCTGCTAGTGCATCTGTACCTATATATCTACCTATGATTGCTGTGTCTGCGATATTATAGAATTGTTGTAAGATTTGAGATAATAAAATAGGAATAGTAAACATAAATAATTGTTTAGAAGTATCACCATAAGTCATATCAACTTGGCACTTTGCTTGCATATATAAAACCTCCTTTATATTTAATGTTATTCTAGATAAAGAATATCATTACAACATAATAAGAAGTATTATCAAAAATTTATATCCATGATATAACAAAAGGCATATAACCTAATAACAAAGTGTTATTAAGTCATATGCCATCATCTATAATATTCATTACATATTTAATAAACTCTTCTCCATATTTATTTAACTCCTGGCTTTTGCATTTTATATATCCAAAATCAAGATAATTCTCATATCCTTTAATAGGAATCATTTTTATTTAATTATCTTTATATTCCCCTCTAAACCAGCAACTGCCTATATTACATAGTTCTGAAAACTTTAGAAGTTTTACCATAGCGTGATCACTATTTGTTATAATATCCTCCACTCCACCCTTTATATACTTAAATTTTATATTCTCATCTTTTTTGTCATTATAAAATTGTGAAAATAGTTCTGACATCTTGCTACTTGGATTTGTTGCTATCGAAAATAAAGATTCTCCTTTATTTTGTTTTGAATGGTCTATTAATTCAGCATTTTTTAATATATTTTTTGCATATGCATAGATTCTTTCTCCATCTTTTGAAAGAATTACACCCCTTGGTGTTCTTTCAAAAAGCTCCATTCCTAAATATCCTTCTAATGATTTTATTGTTTTGCTGACATGAGGTTGGGTTGTATATAGAACTTCTGCTGCTTTACTTAAACTACCCTGTTCTGCACTAATTACAAAATACTGTAATTGATTTATATTAATCATCTTCAAGTTGCCCCTTTTTTACTCCCCAAAATTACTTCTTATATTTATTATAAAATTCCTTCAGCTCATCCTTTCTAATTTGAGGCAATTCAGATTTTTTGATTCCCAATATAGCCCCTTCTAAAGCCATCAATCTGTGAATACATGCTGATTTATCTATAGACTGAATTTTTAACCATGCTTTTTCAACACCATAATCTTTTAAATCTTCATATGTATTTATACCAACTTCATTTAATTGACTTTCTATAACCTTGCCTATATTGGGTAGCTTTGAAAGTTCTCCCATCTTATCCCCTCCTTAAAATAATTTTTCTTCTGTTATTTCATATTTAACAGGTTCATATAACTTTAAAACTTCCCAATAAGAATTTTCATCCCTTACATTTGCTAGAAACTCATCAAATTTATCTGATGTATAATTAAAATGTAAATTATATAACTTATCGATAAGATCTTTAGAGTTATAATAAACTTGTATATATATTCGTTCTAAATTCAATTCTCCACTAACATTTCTTGTTACAAACTGACGTATTAAAGTACAACAACTCAAATCTCTATATACTAAATCATTTGGTCTTATCGTATATATTATTTGATCTTCATAACAATTAAATTTTTTGTTTAAAAATTCTTCAAATGAGTCAATTAAAATATCTAGCTTTATATTTTTTTCATCAAATCCATTTTTAGTTAAAATATCATTTAAAATTTGTTTTGCTTGACTAGTTCTGTTTATAGTTGTAATACTTTCTTCTTTATTAGTAGATTTTCTATTTATATTATATCCTTCAAAAATAACTTTATATTCAAGGAAATAAGACATTATAGCATTCCAAAATATATAGAAAACTACAGCCAAGAAAAATACTATTCCAATCCTAATTTTCAAATCTATTTCCATAAAATTTAGGAAATAATAAATCAAATAAAAAATCATAAAAAATGATAAAGCATTAATTATTTTTACTATACCTTTTGATTCAACCTCGTATACTGTACCGCATGATTCACATTTGATACGTACACATTCACTCCCCAATGTTTTAAGTCTAGTTAATAAATCAATCTTACAATTACATTTACTACAAGATTTCATATAAATCCCCCCTTGTTGACTTAAAATTATAACTTTAACTTCATTATAGCATTGAAAATGTTTTCTAGCTGTAAATTTGAACATTTTATAAATATACAAAAAGATGTCCCTAATAAATTCAATTATTAAAGACATCTTCCTTTATTTTTAAAATATTTTTTAATCTATTATAAACATTGTTTTAATATTTCTAGCCCTTTATTTATTTCATCCATTGTTATTACAAGTGGAGGTAGTAATCTTACTACATGTTCTCCTGCTGTTAATATCAATAATCCCTTTTGTGCAGCTATTTTTTCTACTTCTGATGCACTTTGTTTGATTTCAATTCCTATCATTAGCCCTCTACCTCTAACTTCTACAATTTTATCTAATCCCCATGATTTTATTGTATCCATTATATAATTTCCTTTTTTAGCTACATCATCTAAAAATTCTGGTTTAGCTAATTCATCTAAAACAACATTTGCAGCAGACATGGCTAATGCATTTCCACCAAATGTCGTTCCATGGTCACCTGGAGCTAGAACATTTGATAATTTTTCGTTTGATAATATTGCTCCAACAGGAATACCACCTGCTAATCCTTTTGCCATTGTAATTAAGTCTGGTTTTATGTCGAATTCTTGGAATCCAAATAATTTGCCTGTTCTACCCATTCCAGCCTGAACCTCATCACATATTACAACTATATCTTTTTCTTGGCAAAGTTTCACAGCTTCTTCTATAAATTCTTTTTCTATTGGGTATACTCCACCTTCTCCTTGAACAGCCTCAAAAATAAATGCACATATTGTATCATCTTTTAATGCCTCTTTAAATGCCTCTATATCATTTTTTTCTACGTATTTATAACCAGTTGGTAATGGATAAAAATATTTATGATAAGCATCTTTACCAGTTGCCATCAATGATGCCATAGTTCTACCATGGAAAGATTTATTCAAACTAAGTATAGTGCCTCTGTCGCCTTCATATTTTATATCACTATATTTTCTAGCTATCTTCATAGCACCTTCGTTAGCCTCTGTTCCCGAATTACAGAAAAATACCTTATCATATCCGCTAAGTTTAACTAATTTTTCTCCAGCTTCTACATTTGGTTGATTAAAAAATATATTAGAGCTGTGTAATAATTTTGCAGCTTGGTACTGAATTGCCTCTACCAATCCTTTATGACCATATCCTAAAGAAGAAACTCCTATCCCACTCGTAAAATCTACATATTCTTTTCCATCTATATCTGTTACTGTTGCACCTTGCCCCTTATCTATTACAACTGGAATTTGAGCATATGTCTGCATAAAATTTTTATCCCATTTTTCTTGTATATTTTTCACATTTTGTGTTAATTCCATTTAAAATTCCCCTCTTTCAATATATTATTTATTATCTAATATAATTCTTTTGCATCTTTAATCCAGAATTTCAAAACTAATATTTCTTAATCAATTAAAGTCCCCACACCTGCATCAGTAAATAGTTCAGTTATTATTGAATGTCTTACTCTTCCATCTAAAATATGAACTTTTTTGACCCCTTGATTTAAAGCCTCTATACAACTATTTACCTTTGGAATCATACCACCCGTTATAACCCCATTTTCAAATAATATCGGTAAATCTTCTTTATATACATGAGATATTAAACTTTCATCCATTGATGGCTCTTCTAATAATCCTGGGACATCTGTTAAAAGTATATATTTTTCTGCTTTTAGAGCACCCGCTATTGCAGAACCTGCTATATCTCCATTAATATTATATATATTTCCTTCTCTATCAGCCCCAACTGTAGCTACCATAGAAATATACCCTGCATCTAGATTATCTTTTATTATTTGTGGGTTTACTTCAACGATTTTGCCCACATATCCTAAATCTTCTTTTGTAGGTTCACAAATTAACATATTTCCATCTATTCCACAAAGGCCAACGGCTTTTCCCCCTCGTTCATTTATTTTTAGAACTAATTCCTTGTTGACCTTTCCTGCAAGAACCATTTCGACTACTTCCATTGTGTCTTCATCTGTATATCTTAAACCATTTATAAATTCACTTTGAATTTTTAATCTATCTAACATCTTAGTTATTTCTGGTCCACCGCCATGTACAACAACTATATTAATACCAACATAACTCATAAGAATTATATCTTCCATGACTGATTCTTTTAGTCTTTCATTTTTCATGGCATTGCCACCATATTTTATTACCATAGTTTTTCCGCTATGCTTTTCTATATATGGAAGCATTTCTATCAACATTTTTGCTTTATCATCGTTAAATCCCATAATTATTTATCCCCCATTTCAACCTTATATTTTTTAAATATTAACTTCTATAACTACCATTAATTCTAACATACTCATATGTTAAATCGCATCCCCATGCATTTGCCATTTTATCTCCCATCTGAAGATCTACTATAATAGTTATTTCATCATCTTCTAATATACTTCTGGCTTTCTTTTCACTAAATTGAAGTGGTGTTCCATCTTTACAGACCTCGACATAGCCTTTTTTACTCTCAAAAATTATATCTATTTTATTTGGGTCAAATTCAGCACCCTCACATCCTATAGCACATAAAATTCTACCCCAATTTGCATCAGAGCCGAATACTGCTGCCTTCACCATTGTTGATGTTATAACAGCTTTTGATAATCTAGCAGCTATTTCTTCTGTCAAAGCACCTTCTACAACACATTCGATTAGCTTAGTAGCACCTTCTCCATCTCTTGCTACTAATTTTGCAAGTTCTGTGCATATATAGACTAAGGCTTGTAAAAATGTATCATAATTTCTATCTTTTTCGATAATTTTATCATTACATGCTTTTCCATTAGCCAAAACTATAGCCATATCATTTGTACTTGTTTGGCCATCAACACTAATTCTATTAAAACTTTTATTAGTTGCATATCTTAGAGCATCTTGTAATAGATTTTGTTCTATGTCTATGTCTGATGTTATAAATGCGAGAATAGTTCCCATATTGGGGTGTATCATTCCAGAACCTTTTGCCATTCCTCCCACAACAACTTTTTTTCCATCTATATCAATTGATACCGTTATTTCTTTTTTAATCATATCAGTAGTCATAATACCTTCTCTCGCCGCCATATGTCCCCTTTTACTAAGCTGGCTAGCAAGTTTTTCTATATTATCTTCTATCAAATCTATTTTTAATGGTTCACCTATAACTCCTGTTGATGCAACCAAAACATCTTCTGGATTTAAATTTAATACTTCTGCTGTTGACTGTGCCATTCTAAAAGCATGTTCTAATCCTTCTTTGCCATTGAATGTATTTGCATTTGCACTATTGATTATTATCGCTTGTGCATTGCCATCTTGGATGTGTTTACTTGTAACATAGATTGGATTAGCTTTAATTTTATTTTGAGTAAATACCGCGGCTGCATTGCACATAGTATCCGAATATATAAGTGCGATATCCTTTTTTTCTACATTTCTTCTAAGACCTACATGCATTCCTGATGCAGTAAATCCCTTTGCAGCTGTCACACCACCTTTAATAATTTCCATCAAATTTATCGCCCCCTTTAAAATGCTGTTGCCATTGTGCTTAACCCTTCACATTCATCAAAACCAAGCATTAAGTTCATATTTTGTATTGCTTGCCCTGCTGAACCTTTAACCATGTTGTCTATAGCAGAACATATGATTATCTTTGATTTATTTTCGTGAATTGATATAGCACATTTATTTGATAATCTGACGTGTTTTACTGTTGCAACTTGACCAAGTGGTAAAATGTCTACAAATGGTTTATCACTATAGAATTTTTCTAGTTCATTTTGTATCGTATCTATTGTAACGCCTTCAGCTTTATCACAATAAATTGTAGATAATATTCCTCGATTCATGGGTGATAAAATTGGTGTAAATATTATTTCTACTGGTTCACCTGCTGCATCACTTAAGTTTTGTTCAATTTCTGGAGTATGTCTGTGATTTCCTATTTTATAAGGAACCATATTTTCGTTTATTTCAGGATAATGGCTAAGTAGTGTAAGCCCTCTGCCCGCACCTGTCACTCCTGATTTTGAGTCAGCTATTATATTTTCTTTCTTGATTAATTTTGCTTTTAATAATGGCATCAAAGGTAGTGATATACTTGTTACATAACATCCTGGATTAGCTATTACTTGTGCATTTTTTATTTCGTCTTTATAATGTTCACAAAGACCATAAACAGCTTGCTCATGTAAATTTTTATCTATAAATGATACGTTGTACCATTTATTAAAAAGTTTCTCATCTTTTAATCTAAAATCTGCACCCAAATCAACAACTTTTTTCCCCTCTTTAACTACTTGCAGTACAAATTTTTCACTAACCCCATGTGGTAAAGCTGTAAATATAAAATCACATTCTTTTATTACATCTTCATTTTTTATACATTTCATATCATTTGTTATACCTACACTTGGATAAACTTCTGTAATACTTTTATCTACAAAGGAATTTGATCCTATTGCAGTTAATTCTACTTGTGGGTGAGAATTTAATAATCTTATTAATTCTACACCAACATAACCTGTAGCCCCTATTATACCTACTTTGACTTTGCTCATATTCTTTCCAATCCCCTTTTATTAATTTTTATCAAAAAAGCCCCTTGAAATAAATTCAAGAGGCGAAATTCCGCGGTACCACTCTTATTAATAAAATTTCTTAACTCAAGTAATACGTATAAATTCTGTATATTAAAAAAGTCTCTCGGCTAAAAAACCAAGAGACGAATATACCGCGTTACCACTCTCATTGATAAGAAACTTATCCACTCTACTCTTTTAAGGCAAGATTACCTGTTTTTCTACTTAATTCAAAAAACATTCTCCAAAGCTCTCTTCACAATAGGTTTCTTTGCCCAGCTTCCACCATCCCAGACTCTCTATAAATTCTACCTATGCTACTATCTTCTTCATAGAATTTAACATGTTTCATTTTAGTAAGTAATCATATTATAATAAAATAATATAAAACTTTTAATATTCTGTCAATAAATTAATTTTATTTTATAAATTAAATTTTTTCTTTAAGTTCATCTACTGATAAATCGATTAAGGCTTTTATTTTTTTCCTTCTTTCATTTATATCCTTATTTTCTTTTATTATTTTTGCTCTAGCTAGTCCCAAAAGCTCTATATATTCTTCATATGATTCATCATATTTTTCTTCTAGCTCTCTTTTTATTTTCGCCGATAAAGATGGGCTATTTCCACCTGTAGATATACTTAATAGCAATTCCCCTCGCTTAACATATGATGGAACAGTAAAATTAGAAAGCTCTTTATCATCTACAACATTTACTAATTTACCATGTTTATTGCAATAGATTCCTATCTCATGATTTATCTCTTTGTTATTAGTAGATGCTACTACTACAAATGAGTCCTCTATATATTTTTCTTTGTATTCATCACAAATCATCTCTATCTTATCTTTTATTTCATCAAATTCACAAACAAATTCTTTTGAAATTACAGTTACCTTTTTCCCAAAATCTAAAAAATTTGTAGCCTTTCTATAAGCTACCTTACCTCCACCGATTATAGTGATTTTTATATTTTCTATATCTAAATTTATTGGATAAAGCATTTTTTACACCTTTCTATTATTTATTTTATTAAAAATATAAGCATTTAAAAATATTATATCATAGCATTATAAAAGGCTATTAAAAAGTATATTTCAACTTTATAATAGCCTTTTGATATTGTATTGTATTCTAATTTAATTAAATTTATAATTATACTGGAATTTTTCTTCCTTCTTTTCTCCACTCTTTAAATTCTGCTGCTGCAGTAAATAAAGCATCTGTTGAAGAGTTAAGTCCAGTTTCACAAGAGTCTTGTATAACTCCTATAATAAATCCTACACCAACCATTTGCATCGCTACTTCATTTGATATACCAAATAAACTACATGCTAATGGTATAAGTAAAAGCGATCCACCTGCTACACCTGATGCACCACATGCAGAAACTGCAGCTAATACACTAAGAACTATAGCAGTTGGTATATCTACTGTTATTCCTAAAGTATGAACAGCCGCTAATGATAATACTGTTATTGTAACTGCTGCACCACCCATGTTTATAGTAGCACCTAATGGTATTGATACTGAATAATTATCTTCATTTAATCCTAAACTTTCACATAACTCCATATTAACTGGTATATTCGCTGCTGAACTACGAGTAAAGAATGCAGTTATACCACTTTCTTTTAAACATTTAAATACTAATGGATATGGGTTTTTTCTTATATTTAAATATACTATTATTGGATTTACAACAAATGCAACAACTGCCATACATCCTAATAATAATGCTAATAATGAACCGTAATCTTTAAATATACCTATACCATTTGTTGATATAGCTGTGAAAACTAATCCTAATATACCAAATGGAGCAAAACTTATAACCCATTTCACCGCTTGTGTAACTGCATCTGAAATATCAGCTAAAAATTCTTTTGTTCTATCTGAAGATTTTCTTAATGCCAAACCAAATACTACTGCCCAAGCTAATATACCAACATAATTTGCATCTACTATAGCTCCAACTGGATTACTAACTATATTTAGTAATAATGTTTTTAATACTTCACCTATTCCTCCAGGTATTGCTGTATCAACCTCTGCTACTGAACCCAAATTAATTGTAACTGGGAATATAAAACTTGCTACAACTGCTACTAAAGCAGAGCAAAAAGTACCGATTAAATATAGTGCTATAACTGAACCCATGTTATTCTTTTTACCATCTTTATGTTGTGCTAAAGCACCAATAACTAAGAAAAATACCAATACTGGAGCTACTGCTTTTAATGCTCCAACAAATAATTCCCCTAAAAGTCCTATAATTTGAGCTTCCTTAGCAAATGTACCTAAAATAATACCAATTATCATCCCTACCAATATACGTTTAACCAAACTTATACTGTTCCATTTTTCTAAAATTCCCTTCATAAAAACATTCCTCCTTATATTATTTTGTGCACGCGATAAAAAGAAAAAAATAATTCTATTTATCTTTTTGTTAAATTATTCCTATTATTTATTAATAATACATTATTTTCCTGTAAATTGCCATAAAAAAACAAAAAGTCTAAATCTTATGAAATATTTTTTTATTTTTTATATTTAAAATATTAAATAAATTAAATTTTTCATTGCATATACTTTCATTAACATTATAAATTTTAGGAAAAATGTAAAAAAAATCTCTTCTTTTGAAATTTTAAAAGAAGAGATTTCATTATTTTTGTATTAATTTTTTTATTCGTAAAAAATTATTTTTTTGTATTAATTAATTTTGCTATATCTTTTGCAAAATAAGTAATTATAATTGTAGCCCCAGCTCTTTTTATAGACATTACAGCTTCATATATAGCATCTTCACTTAATAGACCTTTTTTAACAGCTTCTTTTAACATAGAGTACTCTCCACTTACATTGTAAGCCGCTATTGGTAAGTCATAATTATCTTTAAATCTTCTTATTATATCTAAATAAGAAAGAGCAGGTTTAACCATTATTATGTCTGCACCTTCTGCAATATCTAAATCAGCTTCTATTATAGCTTCATTAGAATTTGCTGGATCCATTTGATATGTTTTTCTATCTCCAAATGCTGGTGCTGAGTTTGCAGCATCTCTAAATGGTCCATAGAATGCTGATGCATATTTTGCGCTATATGCCATTATTGCAACAGTTTCATAACCATTTTCATCTAATGCATTTCTAAGTGCTCCTATTCTTCCATCCATCATATCAGAAGGAGCTACCATATCTGCACCTGCTTTTGCATAACTAACAGCTATTTTTGATAAATATTCTAATGTTTTATCATTATCTACATATCCATCTTCTGTTAATATTCCACAATGTCCATGACTTGTATATTCACACATACAAACATCACATATTACATCCATTTGTGGCGCTATTTCTTTTATTTTTCTTATACCTTGTTGTAAAGCTCCGTTATCGTTATATGCTTCGCTACCACAACAGTCTTTTTTATTGTCATCAGGAACACCAAATAATATTACATGTTCTATTCCTAATTCAACTAATTCTTTAATTTCATCTTCTAACATATCTACAGAGAAGTGATAAACACCTTCCATAGAAGATATTTCTCTTTTTATATTTTCACCATCCACTATAAATAGAGGATAGATTAAATCTTCTTTTTCTAATTTTGTTTCTCTTACTAAATTTCTTAAAGCTTGTGTAGCTCTAAGTCTTCTTGGTCTTCTTAACATTTTGGCTCCTTTCATATTAATAGGTAGCTTATTCTGACATTGACTCTATCATACTTTCAATAGATGCATTTTCTGCTTGTTTATAAACTTCTAAATTATTATCTAAAATAGTTTTTGTAGTTATTCTGCCTATTGATATTATTTTAGTATTAAACAATTTATCTTTGTTTTCTTCTCCAATTAGATTGATAAAGTTTGTTACAGTTGATGAACTAGCAAATGTGATATAATCTAGATTGCCTTCTTCTAATGCTTTTATAGCTTCTTCTTTTTTGCTATCATCCATTACACTTTCATATGTTATAACTTCTGTTACATTAGATATTTCGTTTAGTTTTTCAACTAAGAATTTTCTAGCATTTTTAGCTCTAGGAATTAAAATCTTATCATCTTTTGTGACAATATCTTTTAACTCATCATACAAAGATTCTCCTACAGCATTTTTAGGCTGTATGTCTGGTTTAATTCCTCTTCTTTGGATAGCTTTTGATGTAGCTGCACCAATTGAGCAAACTTTTATATTTGCAAGTGCTCTACAGTCTAGCCCTAATTCATCTAATTTATCGAAGAATATATCTACTCCATTTTTGCTAGTTAAAACTAAATAAGTATAATCTTTAATATTTTTTATTTCATTTTCTAATTCTTTATTATCTTGAACTTTTTCAATTTTTATAGTTGGTATCTCAATAGGATTTCCTCCTAAATCCATTATTTGTTCTACTAATTTGCTATTTTGGCTTCTTGACCTAGTAACCATTATATTTTTGCCAAATAGAGGTTTATTTTCAAAGAAGTTTAACTTTTCTCTAAGGTTTACAACTGTTCCTACTACTATTAATGTTGGTGGTTTTACACCTTCTTTCATAGCAACTTCATAAGCATTTTCAAGCGTTGCTGTAACAACACTTTGATTGTAGCGTGTTGCCCAGCTGATAAATGCTACAGGTGTATCTTTAGCCATACCTTCTCTCATTAAATTTTCACTTATATTTTTTAAATTTGCTACACCCATTAAAAATACAAGTGTACCTCTCATATTAGCTAAGGCATTCCAATTTATATCAGGATTTTCTTTTCCATCTTTTCTAAGATGACCAGTTATAACATGGAATGATGATGCATTGTCTCTATGAGTTATTGGAATTCCAGCATAACAAAGCCCACCGATTGCTGAAGTTATTCCTGGAACAACCTCAAAATCAATTCCCTCTGCTTCAAGAAGTTCACCTTCTTCTCCACCTCTACCAAATACATATGGATCTCCACCTTTAAGTCTTGTTACTATTTTTCCTTCTAAGGCTTTATCAGCTATTATTCTATTTATTTGATCTTGAGGTACTAAATGGTCACTTGATGCTTTTCCAACATTTATAAACTCGCAGCCTTTTTTAGCTTCTTTTAAATAATTTATATTAGCAAGTCTGTCATAAACTATAACATCTGCTTTTCTTATGCATTCTAACCCTTTTAATGTTAATAGTTTATAATCGCCAGGTCCTGCCCCCACTAAGTAAACTTTCCCCTTCATTATTTTTCATACTCCTTTAATACACTTTTTGCTAATTCATATCCTATTTTTTGTGCATCAGCTAGAGTTCCTTCTTTAGATTGAATTACTATTTTCTTTCCGTCTCCATCTCCATAAAGTCCAGTCAGAGTAATTTTTTCTCCATCTACTTCACAATAAGCTCCCATAGGTATATGACAACTTCCATTAACACCTATTAAGAAACCTCTTTCTGCATCTATTTGTACTTTTGTAATATTATCTTTTATAGAATCTATTATTTTTTCAGTCTCTTTATCATCTTCTCTAATTTCAAGAGCTAATATTCCTTGTGCAGGAGCAGGTAACATAATATCTGTCGGTATATAATAATCTATTTTTTCTTCTAATCCAGCTCTTCTCAGTCCTGATGCTGCTAATACTACACCATCAAGATTTTCTGTTTCTATTTTCTTTATTCTTGTCTCGATATTACCTCTTATAGGTACAATTTCTAAATCTGGTCTATGTTTTAATAATTGATATTTTCTTCTTTTACTTCCAGTTCCTATTTTTGCACCTTGAGGTAAATCTTCTAAAGTTTTATAACCTTCTCTAAAAATAAGAGCATCTCTAGGGTCTTCTCTTCTTGGAGAATGTGCAAATTTAAGTCCTTCTGGAAGATATGATGGCATATCCTTCATACTATGAACTGCCATATCTATTTCTTTATCTAAAAGACTTTTTTCGATTTCTTTTACGAATAATCCCTTATCACCTATTTTATCTAGTGGTAAGTCTTTTATTAAGTCGCCCTTTGTTTTTATAATTTTTATCTCAAACTCTATATTTGGGTTATTCTTTTTTAATTGTTCTACAACCCAATTTGTTTGAACAAGGGCTAAATTACTACCTCTAGTTCCTACTACTAATTTCATATTTATCTCCTTAAATGTTTTAAGATTATTTTCTTTTATTGTTTCTATTAACTAATATTGTAGAAAAATATGATATTTTTTCTTGTAGATGAACATCTCTTAAATCTTTATAAACTACTTCTCTTTCTTGAGATGAGTTACTTACTAAAATAGCACTATCTATTAAATCGTATTTTTCTAATTTTTGAACGATTTCTTTAAAGTTCTTATATACTTTCATAAGAACAAAACAATCATATGTTTGTAATGCTGCATCTATTTTCTCTTCTTCCATAGTACATGGTATAACCATAAGTGGATCTGTATCCATTACTAATGGGAAGTTTTGATTTGATGCTATATTTGAGAAAGATGATATACCCGGTATAGTTTCAACTTCTATCTCGTCCATTAATCTTTCCATAATATATACATAAGTACTGTATATCATAGGATCTCCTAAAGTTATAAATCCTACTTCTTTCCCTGCTTTTACATCAGCTTTTATTTCAGCTGCTATAGCATCCCATGATGCCATTTTTTCTACACTATCATTGTTCATTGGGAAATGTCTTTGTTTTATTTCAACAGTATCTGGTACATATTCCTTTACTATTGATAATGCTAAACTATCTCCACCTTTTTTTGGTTCTGGTGTATATAATATATCTAACATTTTTATTGTATTTACTGCTTTTATTGTTACTAATGTACTATCTCCTGGTCCAGTTCCTATTCCATAAAATTTTGCCATTTATATTTCCTCCATCTAGCCTCGTACGTTAATTTATGCTAACTCTTTTTCTAATTCTTTTGCGCAATCTAATGCATGGTTAACAAATTTATCTTGGATTGCTGGGTATTCCCCTAAACCTTGTAAATGCACCTTTACATTAAATCCTTCTTTTTCTAATATAGATTTCCATGAATCTTCTTCATCACTTGCCATATCATTAGTAGCATGGTCTCCCGCAACTAACATGAAAGGTAATACATCAACAGTTTTTATGTTATCTGCTTTTAATTTTTTAACTACTTGCTCTATTTCAGGATATCCTTCAACTGTTCCTATATATACATTCATATCATTGTCTCTAAACATATATTCTAAAGCTGGATAAGCTGCATGACTTTCGTGTGTAGTTCCGTGTCCCATAAATACAACTGCTTCATCTGGTTTAATTATTTCTAGTTGTTTTCTTACAGCTTCAACTGTTTCTTTATAGTCTTCTATTGAAGTTAAAAGAGGTCTACCTAAAGCTATTTTTTTGAATTTAGGTTTAAAACTTTCAACTTGTTCTTTTAATTTGTTGTATTCTTCACCACATATTATGTGTAATGTTTGAACTACTACTTCTTCATATCCTGCATCTGCTAATTTTTGTAGAGCCTCTACTGGATTATCAATAAGCATGTTATCTCTCTTTTTTAATTTTCTAATTATCATATTTGAAGTAAATGCTCTATAAAAATCATATCCTTTAAGATTCTCACTTATCTTTTGTTCACATGCTTCTATTGTCTTCTTTCTAGTTTCATGATAGCTTGTACCAAAACTTACTACTAATACTGCTTTTTTCATCTTTAATTTCTCCTTAATATTTAAATACTCCTCCAATTTAAAAATAAAAATAACCCATAAAACTATACTATTTTTTCTATATCTTCAATTCTATTTATTACTTTTGGGTAGTCAATTTGTTTTCTAGTTATGATTACCGCTGGTATATTTAAAGCTTTGCATGCATTAATTTTTTCTAAAAATCCTCCTGCAACTCCACTTTCTTTAGTAATTAATAAATCTATGTCATATTGTCTATAAGCAGCTATATTAATTTCTTCAGTAAAAGGACCCTTCATAGCGATTATGTTATCTGCATTAAGTCCTAATTCTTCACAACTTTTTAGGACATCACTTGTAGGCAATACGCGCGCAATTAGTTTTTTTCCCTTTATAAGTTCTATATATTTATCTAAATTTTTACTACCTGTTCCAATAAATATGTTATTTCCTTTTTCATTTGCAATTTCACATGCTTGTTCTATATCTTCAACAACATATATATCGTCATAATCTATTTGTTTTATAAGAGATTCTCTTTCAAATCTCACATAATCTGTATTTGATATCTTTGAACATTCAATTGCATTGCTAGATACAATTGTTGCATAAGGATGTGTTGCATCTATTATTTGAGTTATGTTCTTTTCTTTTATTAAAGATACCATATCTTCTATTGTCAATTTTCCTAAGAATACATTCTCTGTAGCTTTTTTGGCAATATCCCTCCCATATTCTGTTGTAACTGAAACCATATATGGTAAGTTCATTTCGTTTAATTTATTGCAAATACCTATACTATCGGATGTTCCACCTAATACTAAAATCATGATATGTATCCTTTCCTTTATGCTTAATAATTTCTTTTTATAATACTAGTTATACTGTATATCCTCTTGGTGTTATCATTAAATCATCGTGGATATATGTTGATTTGTTTCCTATTATAACCATAGTAGTCATGTCAACTCTTTCAAAATCCATTGTATCGAAAGTACATATGAATTTTTCTTCATCTGCTCTTCCTACATCTTTTACTATTCCAACAGGAGTTGAACCATCTTTAAATTCACTCATTATTTTAAATGCTGTTGCTAAGTGTTCGCTTCTTCCTTTACTTCTTGGGTTATATAAACATATTACAAAATCAGCTTCTGCCGCTAATCTTAATCTTTTTTCTATAACTTCCCATGGAGTCATTAAATCACTTAAACTTATATGGCAAAAATCATGCATTATAGGTGCTCCTAATACTGCAGCTGCTCCTATACTTGCAGTAACTCCTGGTACTACTTTAACTGGTATATCTACGCCTTGTTTTGTTACTAACTCAAGTATTAGACCTGCCATTCCATATATTCCAGAATCTCCACTACTTATAACAGCTACTTTTTTACCTGTCTTAGCAATTTCGATAGCTTCTTGGCATCTATCTACTTCTTTTCTCATTCCATTTTGAACTACTTCTTTATCTTGTATAAATTCTTCAACTAATTTTATATATGTTTTGTAACCTACGATTACTTCAGCCTCTTCCATTGCTGCTATTGCTTCTTGTGTCATTAAGTCTCTGCATCCAGGACCTATTCCTATAACGTATATCATTTATTCACTCTCCCTGCCGAAAATGTTATTCCAGTGTATTTTTGTTTTTCAATAATTAAATTTCCATCACTAAGTAAATGTGCACATGGTTCAGCTACAGAATATACTCCTACATTCTTTTTGACCCATTCCGATTTTCCATATAGATGATCTATTTGTGATATTTCTTTTACGGTAAATGTTTCAAAAGGCACATTTAAATAGTTTGCTAAATCTATAATTGCTTTTTCATCTTTTTTTATTTCTATACTACCTATTTTCTTTATAGAATTTATATCTATATTGTTAATTCTTGAAAACTCATGTAGCGATTCTTTCATATGTTGGCTATCAGTATTTTTCTTACATCCAACTCCTAATACAATGTCTTTTGGAACTAATTTTATTATTTTGTCGCTTTTGAAATCTAGTTTTTGCTTATTAGTTACTACGACTATTGTCTCTATATTTTCTAAATCTTTATTATTGTTGTTATGGATATTTAACATATCTTCATATGTTAAAAGTGTAAAACCTCTTGTATCTATGTGATAGTCTCCATCTATAAATAAACCTACGGGCTTGTTGTTAACTATCATAGAATTCACCTTCAATACATTATCTCTGAAGTTTTCTATATATCCATTTATACTTTTTGCTATCATATCTAATGAAGATTTATTGTTTATATCTGTTGCAGTTGTTATAACTGGATTTGCATTTATTAAATGGCTTATATATAAAGTCATTTCATTTGCTCCTCCCATATGTCCACTCAATAAACTTATCACATTAGTCCCTTTTTCATCAGTCACTAATATTGCTGGGTCTTTAAATTTGCTTTGTATTAATGGAGCGATTGTCCTCACTACTATTCCAGTAGCCATAATAAATATAATATATCTATATTTGTTAAATAT
The DNA here is from genome assembly GCF_015667935.1 of Clostridium sp. 1001270J_160509_D11. Taxonomy (GTDB): domain Bacteria; phylum Bacillota; class Clostridia; order Peptostreptococcales; family Peptostreptococcaceae; genus Intestinibacter. The sequence goes on from NZ_JADPET010000009.1 coordinate 18,182, forward strand.
CGTAGGTATAAAGTTGCTTAATTTTTCTTTTATCCTAACTATATTTTCAATACTTTTATATTGAGTATTTATTTTAGCATTATCATCGTTACTTATGTTACAAACCTCTTGTAACTCTGTAGATTTTTCTCTTTTTACAAAATAAATATCACCTTCATGTAATTTATTTTGCATTTCTAATGCTAACTTTTTTCCATTCTCAGTAATACATATAATAGCAATTTTATTATTTTCTGTATTCATGTTTGAAGTCCTTATCATATAATTTTGAATTATTATATGTAGTACCTAAGAATTCCCCTACCATTATTAATGCTGTTTTCTTTATGTCGTTTTCTTTTACTTTAGCTGCTATATCTTCTAAAGTCCCTTTTACTACTTTTTCATCTGGCCAAGTAGCTTTATATACTACTGCTATTGGAGTAGTTTTTGGATATCCACCAGCTATTAATTTTTCTACTACTTTTTCAATTTCTTGAACAGATAAGAATATTACCATTGAAGTTTGGTGTTTAGCAAAAGATTCTATAGATTCTTTTGGTGGAACTGGAGTTCTTCCTTCCATTCTAGTTATAACAACACTTTGAGATACTTCTGGAACTGTATATTCAACTCCTAGTGCTGATGATGCACCTAAGAATGAACTTACACCTGGTGTGCAGTCATAATCTATATTTAATTTTGCTAAATCTTCAACTTGTTCTCTTATTGAACCATATATAGAGAAATCTCCTGTTTGTAATCTTACAACTGATTTTCCTTCTCTAATTCCTCTTTCCATAACTTCTATGATTTCTTGTAAATTCATATATGCACTATCATGTATTTCACAACTTTCTTTACAATATTCAAGAAGTGCTGGGTTTACTAATGAACCTGCGTATATTACAACATCAGCATTACTTAGTAATTTATATCCTTTTAATGTTATTAATTCTTTATCCCCAGGACCTGCCCCTACAAAATGTACTTTATTAATGTTAGTATTCATTATCTTCTTCTACTCCTTTTTCGCATGAAATTATATATATTGGATTGTGAGGTTTAAAATATTCCCCTGTTCCTAACTTTTCAAGTTTTGCAACATTTAAAACTGTAACATCAATATTTTTAAACCCTTTTTCTTTTACTAATCTCAACATTTCATAAAATGTATCTATTATTATAAAGTTTGCTACAAGTCTTCCTCCATCAACTAGTAAGTCTTTAGACCAATCTATAATTTCTTCTAATTTTTTACCAGTTCCACCAAGGAAAATTGCATCTGCTTTTATATCTTTATCTAATTCTACAGGTGCATAAGCTTTTATTATTTCTACATTATCTAAATTGAACTTTTCTTTATTTTGTTTTACTAAATCAATTGCATCATCATTACGTTCAATAGCTATAACTTTTAAATTTGGATAGCTATATCCTGCTTCAATTGATACACTTCCTGTTCCTGCACCTACATCAATAAAAGTTTTTGCATTTAATAACTCTAGTTTATTTAGAGAAATAGCTCTAACTTCTTCTTTTGTTATAGGAACTTTTCCTGTTATAAAATCTTTATTCTTCATCTAATATCACCACTACATTCATATCAAATTTATCAACTGCTAATATAGCTTCTGGTTTTCCTATTGTTATCTTCTCATTTTCATAAGATAGATTTTCTCCTACAACAACAGTTTTTTTCAGATTTCTTTTTTGTATTTCTCTACTTATCTCATGTGGTCCAATTTTACTATCAGTAACCATACATACCTTTTTATGAGAAAGTATATAATCAAAATCTGGCACTTTCCCATGACTACTTGTAATATAAACATCATTCATATCTACAAATATTCTTGAGAATATGTATTGAAGGGAGCTTATCCCTGAAACTATATTTAGATGTTTGTGTTCTATGTTATTTGAAAGGTATTTTCCAATCCCATATATAGATGGATCTCCAGATGCTATAACAGAAATATTTTTATCTAAGTTATTTTGTATATATTCTAGAATTTCTTTTAGATTAGTAGATAAAACTACCTTTTCACCTTTAAAATCTTTTATTGATTCTAGATTTCTTCTTCCACCAATCACTACATCTGATGAGTAAATAATTTTCTCACCCAATTTAGTAATATAACCTGTGTTACCAGGACCCAAACCTATAATATTTATCATTTGAATACCTCCACTATAGACTCTGCATTATCAGATTTTGCTATATATGATTTGTCCATTCTAAACATATACACACCTACTTCTATATCATCATCACCTAAATGTTGTTTTACTCTATCTCTGCATTTATTACATAAGACTTCATAAACACCTGTATATTCACTATCATCTATTATTTCTACTGCACCCTCAGCTGTCACACATTTATCTATTTCTTGTAAAAATTCTAGTGGCGCTCCCATAAGTGCCAAGTTAGCAATCATAATTTCATTTCTAGCATCAGCGACTTTGCTATGCGTGTGGAATATGCCGGCAGCTATCTTTATAAATTTACCAATATGTCCTGCCATAAGTATTTTTTTATATCCCATACGCTTGGCTTCCATAAGCATATAGCCTACAAAATTACTCATTCTAACTACATATTTTTCATCCAAACCAAGTTCATTTTTTATAAACTCTTCACCGTGGTTTCCTGGGACTAAGATGATTTGGTCAATTCCTTGTGCTCTTTTCATTTCAAGCTCAATAGATAATGATTTTTTCCATCCTTCATCACTCATAGGTTCTACTATTCCAGAAGTACCTAAGATAGATATTCCTCCAACTATACCAAGTCTAGGATTAAATGTTTTTTTAGCAATTTCAACACCTTCTGGCGCAGATATAGTAATTTTTAGTGTTTTTGATTTATCTATATATGTGTTTAAATCTGTTCCTAATACTTTGTGGATTTCGGTTTTAATCATATTCATTGGAACTGGATTGATTGCAGATTTTCCAACCTCTACTTTCAGTCCTTTTTTTGTTACTGTTCCTACTCCTATGCCACCTGTTACATAAATATCTTCTTCCTCATTAATTCTATCAATTATTTCTGCTTTTGCAAAAATGTCCATTTTATGAGTTGCATCGATATCATCTCCACCATCTTTTTGAATAGAACAAATCGCATATTTTTTATTTATTTCTATATTTTCAGGCTTTAAAGTAAGATAAATTCCCTTGGGCGTATCTATATTAACTGACTCCAGTTTTTTTTGAGTAATTAACATATATGTTGCTGCTTTAGAGGCTGCTGCTGCACAAGATCCTGTAGTATATCCTCTTCTATATTTTTTGCCGTCTATATATACATACTCTTCCATAACTCTACCTACATTGCATATAGTATTGCATTAACTATCGCAGCAGCTATATTGCTACCACCTTTTCTACCTTGTGCCACTATATGAGGTATTTCTGTTTGTTCTAATTCATATTTTGACTCAGCAGCACCAACAAATCCAACTGGTACACCTACTACTGCATCTACATTACAACCTGATTTTTGCATTTCCATAACTTTATATAAAGCTGTTGGGGCATTTCCAAGAACAAATATCTTTCTTCCTGTATCTTGCATAGCTAATTCAACTGCTGCCATAGAACGAGTTATACCTTTTTCTTTTGCTAGCTCTCTTGTTTTTTCATCTGCAACTAAACATTTATACTCACATCCTAGTGCATTTAATCTAGTTTTATTGATTCCACTTAAAGCCATATTTGTATCTGTGTATATTGTGCATTTATTATTTAATGCATCTATTATATTTTCTACAGCAGTTTCTGATATTTTTAATATGTCTAAGTATTCAAAATCTGCACTTGTGTGTATGCAACGTTTTATAATTTTTTCTTCTATTTCATTTTTAAATTTATATCCTGGTCTTATATCATCGATTATCCCTTGAATTATTTCAAAACTTCTTACTTCTATCATTTTTGGGTCTTTAATATATTCCATTCTTCTTCCTCCCTGGATTGTCCATCAATAATGTCTGATGTATATATTTTTTTATAGTGTCGAGATATTTCACTATCTCTTAAATATTGTATTATTCTTTTATCATCCATTTCTTTATACATTAGAACTCCAATAACAGTTCCGCTATGGGCAATATTTACCCCATAACACCCAAATTTATCAGAAATTTCTATAATCTCTTTTAAAAATGGTTTTTTGTGTATATTTTCATTTGCCAAACCACTATATGTGCATGCTCTTCCAATTAAATTAAGATCGTTTTTTAATAGACCTTCATCTAATAAATCAAAAGATGTTTTTATTATTTCTTTATTTTGCATCTTATAAGATTTGTAATCTGGCATAGTTCTAATTAGTTTTGTATTTAAAATATCATCAGGCTCTAATATAACTACCTTTGTATCATTTATTCCACCTAGATATTTTTTTACATCTGCTGTAAGTGGATTAAATATACTATGTTGATTGAGTAGTAGAGAATCAGTCGCTTCTATTTTTACGGCTAATTTGGAGATTTCCTCTCCGGTTAAGGTTTTATTCAACATAGATAATGTAGCTTTTATTGTAGCTCCAATATCAGCGGTAGAACTAGCCATTCCCTTTCCAATAGGTATCTGACTTTTTATATTGAGCGATATATTTTTTGTATCTTCTATAGGTATATTAAATTTTTCAAAGACAAGCTCCATAGCTCGCCTTGATTTACTAGGGCCTTTGTTGATTATGTCTTTGCTTTCTTCTAAAGTTGCCACTGAAAATAAATTAATTGCATATGATGATAAATATTCTTCATTGTCTAAAATACCTTGTACAAATTCTCCACAAGATGCTGGACATACTCCATAAAACTTCATATTATTATCCTAATATTTTGTTTAATGATTCGATTAAGATTTTATTATCTTTGTGACTTTTTATTGCCACTCTAACATAATTTTTATCTAATCCAATAAAGTTTGAGGCATCTCTTATAAGAATATTGTATTTTTCAAAAAGCTCTAATTTTAATAAATTAGCTTCGTAATCTCTTAATTTTATAAGAATGAAGTTTGTATCTGTATCATAAACTTTTAATCGAGATATTTTTCTCAATTCTTCTAACATAAACTTTCTTTCGCTTATATAATAATCTTTGCTGTTTTTTATATATTCTTTATCTTTAAATAAATAATTAGATAAATTTTCAGCAAAAGAATTTATAGTCCAAGGTTCTTTGTAGTGATATATAGTTTCTATTATTTCTTCATTGCTAGTTACGCCATATCCTAATCTAAGTCCTGGCATCCCAAAGAATTTAGTTACTGCTTTTAATATAAATAGGTTTTTTGTTTCTTTTACTCTATTTACTAAGCTATATTGTTCTTCATTTTCTACAAATTCCATAAAAGTTTCATCTACAATTAAAAGTTTATTATTTTCAATCATCAAATCTAATAATCTATTTAAATCTTTAACTTTTCCATTTGGATTATTAGGATTACAAACAAACAAACTATCAAATTTTTCTATATTTTGTTGTATTTCATCTAAATCAATGCTAAAGTTATCTTCCTCTTTTAAATGAAAGTTTATTACTTCTAAATCATTTAATTTAGCCCCTCTACCATACTCTGAAAAAGTAGGGTTTAATATTGCTATTCTCTTTTTTATACTTTTCATAAGAAGATATATAATTTCTGTTGCTCCATTACCTGGAATTATATTTTTACTATCTATATTTATATAATCAGAAATGTTTTCTCTTAAATTTGTATAGTTTATATCTGGATAGCTTCTACTTTTTTCTAACCCTTCCAAAACATATTTTCCTAGATTGGAAATTATATGTGGATTTACATTTGAACTAAAATCAATTATATTTTCTTCGTTTTTTCCAAACTGTTTAGCCATATTATTGACATTAGCCCCATGGCCTAAATCCTTCATATGTATCCTCCTTATAATCATTAATTACATGAAAATACAATATATTATCACGTAAAATAATGTGAATACTAGCATAGAAGTTAAAGAAGTTGCGTATAAAATTTTGTTTGTTCTTGCTATATCTTGAACTTCTATTTCTCTAGTTTTATCTCCAATAGTCGGCTTATATACTGTTTCTCCAAAATAAACATTTGTACCACCTAATTGGATTCCTAATGCACCTGCAACTGCACCTTCTGAAAATGCACAGTTTGGGCTTTTATGATTTTTTCTATCTCTTATTGCTATTTTGAAACAATTTTTATAATCATTTCTCAAGAAAAAGTTTCCTATTGTAAATAATATAACTGATATTCTCGATGGAATATAATTAGCTATATCATCAATTTTTGCCGAAGCAAAACCAATATGAAGATATTTTTCATTTTTATATCCTACTGTTGAATCTAAAGTATTAATTGCTTTATAAGTCATTGCAAGTGGGGCTGCAAGTGATATTCCACCAACAGTTAATCCTGCACCAATAAAAGCATAAACTAACGGTGAAATTAAACCATCAACAGTATTTTCTGCAACTGTCTCTACTGTTGCTCTTATTATTTCTTTTTCACTTAAATTTTCAGTATCTCTACCTACTATATAAGATAGTTGAATCCTTGATTTTTCTATATTTCCTGTCTTTAATACTTCATAGATCTTTTTTGCTTCATCTTTTAAGCATTTTGTAGCTAATGTTGTATAAATCACAACTGAATTAATTATAACATAAATTACCATGTTAAAACTTACCAGTTTAATAATTATGTAAGTTATTAAAAAAGTTATTCCTACAGTTATAAACCATAGAAAAAATCCACCTATTTTTAATCCTTTATCACTTTTTGCTACTTTTCTTATAAAGTTTTCTACGACCTTTATTAATTTTCCTATATATTTAACTGGATGAGGAAATGAATAAGGGTCACCTACAATCAAGTCAGTAATATATCCTAAATATAATGATAGTATATTCATCTTATTTATTTCCTTTTTCTAAAAAGTTTGCTATACAATCTAAGTTGTTATAAAAATGAGTATGTAAATAAGTTGCTAAGGTATTTCCACTACTATACCCTCCATCCCATCTATCTATGACTACTCCATTTCTTTCTTTTGTCATTTCGTATGCACAAGGCTCCTCACTATCAAATATTGAATGATGGAACTCATGCCCTTTTATTACTTGTCCCTTTTTAGCTAAAACAGTATCTTCTTTTGCTTTACCATTACAATATCCAAATCGTTTCAATGATGATGTCATTTTGCTCGTTCCTTTAAATATGCCGACCATATCGAACAACTCTTTATTTTGATTTTCTAGTTTTTCGCCTAAATACATAAGACCGCCACATTCTGCATATATAGGTATATTATTTTTATGAGCATCTAATATTGATTCTCTCATTGATTTATTGTCATGTAATTCTTTTGAGAATATTTCTGGGAAACCTCCTCCTATATAAATATAATCAGCTTTTGGAACTTTCTCATCATGCATCGGACTAAAATATTTTATTTCTAATCCTAGCTTCTCTAATAATTCTATATTTTCTCTATAGTAGAAATTAAATGCTTTATCAAATGCTATAGCTATAGATTTATTTTCTACTTTATGTTCTTTTATAAATTTATCTAAATCAAAATTGCTATCTATGTCTTGTGTTTCTGATATTTCTAATATTCTATCAATATCTATATATTTTTCGATTTCATCTGCTAAGTTATCAAATTTTTGCTTTAAAGAGTCCATTTCTACACTTGGGACAAGACCTAAATGTCTAGACTCTAGTGAAAATTCTTTATTTGGTGGAAAATATCCTAAAACTTCTATGCCTGTGTATTTTTCGATAGCACTTTTTAAAGTATTGTAATGACTTTCACTTTTTACATTATTAGTTATAACACCTTTTATATTTACATCAGTATCTAGCATTTTATATCCTAAAACCATAGCTGCAGAAGATGCGGCCATAGCTTTTGCATTTATGACTAATATAACTGGTGCTTTTAACATTTTTGATGTATATGAACTTGTGCAATCATTTAAATCTATTCCATATCCATCATATAATCCCATTACGCCTTCTACTACTGCTATATCAGCATCTTTAGATGCTTCTTTTACTATATACTTTATTTTTTCATCTTCAAGCATATAGGAATCTAAATTTCTAGAATATCTTCCTGTTATAAAAGTATGATAAGAAGGATCTATATAATCTGGTCCAACTTTAAATGGTTGTACCTGTAGTTTTCTTTTTGTAAGTGCTTGCATTATACCTAATGAAATAGTTGTCTTTCCGACACCACTATTTGTCCCTGCAATTAATATTTTCTTCATCTCTACCACCTATTGTCCTTTACTTTCTTCGTGCTCTTGCATTATTTGATATATTTTTTCTATATCAAGATGTTCTCTTAAGAAGTCTGCTAATCTGTCGTATTCTTTATCCTTAAATTCTTTAAATGATTTAACTTTACTGTCTATTTTATCTAGACCTTTCATTTCTCTTATGTTGTTTAATATAGTTCTAGTAAAATCTATATCATCAAATATTCCATGAAGATATGTTCCGAAAACATTGCACTCTGAGTTTACACTTCCTTCTGTGTAATTAACTTTTTCATCTAATTTTTGTGTAATTGTGCATAGATTTTTTATTTCATTACCTCTATTGGTAACGCCCATATGTATTTCATATCCTTTAACTTTTTTACCTTCTAAATTATTTAAATATCCACTTAAATCTTTATCTATTATTGCCTTAACTTGAGTTGTTATCTTTTCTAGTTCAAAAGTTGTTTCAGTATCTAGAAGACCTATCCCTTCAACTTCCTCTAGATCACTTTCGACATGATATGGGTCTCTTAATTTTTTACCTAGCATTTGATATCCACCACAAATACCTATAACTAATTTTCCTCTTCTATGTAATTCCTTTATTTGTTCTTCAAGACCATTATTTCTTAAAAACATTAAATCATCTATTGTACTTTTAGTACCTGGAATAATTACTATATCAGGATTTCCTAGAGATTCTCCATAATCTACATATCTAATACTTACATCTTCTTGAGTTTCAAATATATTAAAATCTGTAAAATTAGACATATGTGGCGTTCTAACAATTTCTATATGTATATCATTTCTCGCCATTTGCTTTTTAAATCTCGTAGTTACACTATCCTCATCTTCTATTTTTATATCACAATAAGGTACAACACCTAATACAGGTACATTTATTATTTCTTCTAACATTTTTACTCCGGAATCTAAAAGCTCTTTTCTACCTCTAAATTTATTTATTATTACCCCTTTTACTCTCTTTCTATCTTCTTCGCTTAATAAAAGCATTGTTCCAGCAAGTGATGCAAAAACGCCACCTCTATCAATATCACCAACTAATATTACTGGTGCATCTGCTATTCTTGCCATTCCCATATTGGAAATATCTCTTTCCATTAAGTTTATTTCTGCTGCACTTCCTGCACCTTCCATAACAACTATATTGTAGTTTTCTTCAAATTCTTTAAATATATCTCTCAATACATCCATTAACTCTAACTTATATTCATGGTATTGTAGAGAAGTCATATCTCCAACTACCTTTCCTCTTACTATAACTTGGCTTTTATTGTTGCCACATGGTTTAAGTAATATTGGGTTCATATCTGCTATTGGTTCTAATCCACATGCTTCTGCTTGTGAAACTTGGGCCCTTCCCATCTCTAGTCCTTCCTTTGTTATAAATGAATTAAGGGCCATATTTTGAGATTTAAAAGGAATTACAGTATATCCATCTTGTTTAAATATTCTACCTAAACCTGTAACTATTGTACTTTTCCCAACATTGGATGCAGTTCCTTGAAACATTATTTTCTTACTCATAGCCTCTTCCCCTTCTATTATTTGTAGCGCTATATATTAACTAAAATAAATCTATATTTATCGTATATATATTTAGAAAACTAACAAAAAAATCCTAATAACGAGATTAGGATTTTTTGTATTTATAAAAAAATCTTCACCCCGAGATTTTAACTCTAATAAATTAATTAATCCAGGTATCCTGACTTAACATCATCCTACTCCTACACCTTCCCATTTTCTCAAACAGTGGTTTCTATAGTTTCATCCGTTTCACAGTAGCGGGGGCTGTAAAGGCTTTTACCTTTTTCCCTGAGAAAAATTAATCTAATATTCTATTTTAAAAAACTTGTTTCATTTAACTTATTAATAACAGCAAATCCATTATCAATTTCAACAATACTTATAGATGCATTGTCGATTTTAAAATTCCAATGGTATTCAAAACTATTTGAAATTAAATATGTTAAAATATTTCTAATTGTCCCTGCATGAGCACATATTAAGATTGTCTCATCTTCATCAGACTCATCTAAAATAAATTGTGTTTCTTTTGATACTCTTTCAAAACAATCAACCAAGCTTTCTCCATTTGGATATGTATATTCATATCCTTCTTCTATCATTTTGTTAAATTCATCAGGATAATCTTTTTGAATTTCTTTGAAGTCTTTTCCTTCAAAATCTCCAAAGTTAATTTCTTGTAAATCCTTACTCTGTTGTATTTCTATTGAATTTATTTTAGCTAAATATTTTGCAGTCTCTTTAGTTCTACTTGACGTCGTAGTATATATCTTATCAATTTTTTCATCACTTAAAAAGCCTGTTATTTTTTCTATTTGTATCTTTCCTTCTTCACTTACTTTACTATCTATATGACCAGAGAGTTTCGCAAGTTTATTATCTTCTGTAAGTACATGACGTACTAAAATTAATTTTTTCATTTTCTTCTCCTTACAATGCTAAATTACTGAAATTAGCATATAAGTATATATTAAGAAAAATACTTCTCCAAGTTCTATCGTGCAACCTAGTATATCTCCAGTTACACCATCAATCTTTTTATATATATGTTTTTTAAACAATAATGCAAATACTATTATAAATATAATAGAACTTAAAACTTTTATAATTGTCGCAATAGGTTGTAAGAAAATAAATTTTCCAAATAATATAATTAATATAGAAGAATATACTATACCTGTTATAAGCATTCCCATAGTACATTTTCCTATAAATAAATTACCCATACCTTTTGCTCTTGGAGTTACTGTTTTGTAAGTCATTATCATAACTCCAATTCGCCCTATAACCGGCATAAAAATAACTAGCCATAACAAGTTATTTTGTACTAAGCTATTGATAAATCCTATTTTTAGTAGTATTAAAAACATTATTGCAAGAAGTGAATTTGTTCCTAATCTGGAATCTTTCATTATTTCTAAAATTCGTTCTTTGTCTCTATTACTGTATATTGCATCAAATGTATCACCTAATCCATCTATATGAAGGCCTCCTGTTGTTAAAACTTCTATAAGAGTTATAACTATAGCACTTATAAATGGATCAAATATTGTCAACGAAAGCCAACCAAAAATATATGTTATTATACCGATTACAAATCCTACTAATGGAAAATATACTATTGATTTATGGAATTCTTCATCAAATCCTGTTTCTATCCTAATTGGAATTCTCGTCATAAATTGTAGTATTGAAATAAATCTATTCATATCTCTCTACCCCTTTATTTTTGTAGGAATTCCGCATACAACAAAATAAACTTCATCACTTAGTTTTCCTAGCATTTGATTTATTCTGCCTACAAAATCACAGTAAACTCTACCTAATTTATAACCTGGAACTACTCCTAGTCCAATTTCATTTGTAACCATAACGAAATATAAATCAGTTTTTTTAACTTCTTCCATCAATTTTTTAATTTGGTCTTGTATATAAGCTTCTAACTCATTTATTTCTTCTTCGCTTGCATTATCTATGTCTATTCCATCAGTAAACATTAAATTATTTACTAATAAAGTGATGCAATCTAGTATAACTGTTTGATGTTTTTCACTTATATCTTTTATTATTTTATAAATATCTTTATAAATTTCGTATGTTTTCCACTCTTTTGGTCTACTTGCTTGATGCTTTCTAACTCTTTCTTTCATTTCATCATCAAAAGCGACTGATGTTGCAATATAAGCAGTACTATTATTTTGGTTTTTACATAGTGATTCTGCAAATCCACTTTTTCCAGAGCGTGCACCACCTGTAACTAAAATAACTTTGCTCATAGTTTTCTCCTTAATGTTTTATTACATACCCATATCAACTTCATCGAAAGTTAGCATATTTTTATAAACATAGTTTGCAGCTTCTATCATATTGAATGCTAAAGCAGCCCCACTACCTTCTCCTAATCTCATATCCATTTTTAAGAATGGATCTAATCCTAATAATTCTAAAGCTTTCTTAGCTCCTGGTTCTGCTGAATAGTGTGATGCTATCATATAATCTTTACATCTTGGGTTTATATTTACTGCTATTAAAGCTGCTGCATAAGATATAAATCCATCTAAAACAACTGGTACTCTATTTGCACTACATCCTAATATAACACCAGCCATAGAACCTATTTCAAATCCACCAACTTTTTGTAATATATCTATTCCATCTGTTGGATTTGGTTGGTTTATTTCTATAGCAGTTCTTATTACTTGTGCTTTATGTGCTAATAGTTCTTTTTTAAGACCTGCACCCATTCCTGTTACTTCTTGTGGGTCACATCCTGCAATTACAGATATTATTGCAGCAGATGGTGTTGTATTTGCTATTCCCATCTCACCTATACCTATAACTTTATAATCTTCTTGTATGTATTTTTCAGACATCTCTATCCCAATTTCTATTGCTCTTATAGCTTCTTGTCTTGTCATTGCAGGACCTTTTGCCATATTAGATGTACTTTTTCTTATTTTACAATCGATTACACCTTCAATTGGCTCATCGCAGTTAATCCCTACATCTACTAATTGAACATCTGAACCTACAAATTTAGAGATTGTTCCTACACCATTAATTTTCTTTGGAAAATTCATAGATTGTAAAAGTGTTATATTTTGATTATTTGGAGCTACTCCTTCTTCATATACACCATGATCACATGCAAAAGATAAAACTATCTTTTTTGTAGTATCAAAATACTTGCTTCCGTATATACCAGCTAATTGTATACTTATCTCTTCTAATTTTCCTAAACTTCCTTGTGGTTTTATTAACCTATCTTGCCTAGCTTGTGCTTGTTCCATAAAACGAGTATCTAATGGGTAAATATTTTTACATATACTCTCGATTAAACTCATTGTATGCCTCCCTCTGATTTTGAATTAGATATTGTCAAAAAATAAATAAAATTAATCCTAGCCATAAAGGCTAGGTTTAATTTTATTAAAAATATATCTATTATAAATTATATAAACTAATTTCTAAAGTTTCTACTAATTTCGTTAGATTTTTATAATTTAATTTGTATTTTTTTGCCAATTTTTATATTTTTATAATAAAAGTTAGATTTTATTTATAAATTATGGCATGCTTTTAATGCTTCATAGTTGCATTTTATTGTATATTCTATATCCTCATCTGTATGAGCATAAGATAAGAACATTGCTTCATACTGACTTGGAGCAATTAATATTCCTCTGTCTAACATTTCTTTGAAATATTGATTAAATTTATCTATATCTGATTTAGTTGCATCATCAAAGTTTTGAACTGGTCCTGATGTAAAGAATAAACAAACTAATGACCCTGCTCTATTTACAGTATAATCTAATCCTAATTTTTTAAGATTCTCTTGTATTCCTTCTTGTAGCATTTTACCTTTTCTGTCTAATTCAGAATAAATATCTTTATGGTCTCTTAATGTTTCAAGGTTTTTCTTTCCTAAGAACATTGCAAGAGGATTTCCTGATAATGTACCAGCTTGATAAACAGGTCCTACTGGAGATACACATGCCATTATTTCTTTTTTCGCTCCATATGCTCCAACTGGCATACCTGCACCAATTATCTTACCAAAGCAAACCATATCTGGTTCAACACCAAAGTATCCGATTGAACTATTGTAAGCAAGTCTGAAACCAGTTATAACTTCATCGAATATTAAAACACTTTTATACTCTGTACATATATCTCTTAGTCCTTGTATAAATTCTTGGGTTCCTGGAACAACCCCCATATTTCCTGATACAGTTTCAACTATTACTGCTGCTATATCATCACCTTGTTCTTCAAACACTCTTCTTACATCTTCTATATCATTATATCTACATACTAATGTATTTTTTACTACGTCAGCAGGTACTCCTGGACTTGTTGGAACACCGAAAGTTAAAGTTCCAGAGCCTGATTGAACTAATAATCCATCAGAATGTCCATGATAACATCCTTCAAATTTAAGTATTTTATTTCTATTAGTATATCCTCTAGCCACTCTTAAAGCACTCATTGTAGCCTCAGTACCTGAGTTTACCATACGCACCTGATCTATGGCAGGATATGCATCAACTATTATTTTAGCAACATCTATTTCTATTGGTGTTGCTACCCCATAACTTGTCCCTCTCTTAGCCATTTCTTCTAGTCCTTCAGACATAAAATCTGGACTATGTCCTAGCATAAGAGGTCCCCAAGAACAAATATAGTCTATATATTCATTTCCATCAACATCGATTAATCTATCACCATGTGCTTTATCTGCAAATATAGGCGCTAATCCTACTGATTTAAATGCTCTAACTGGACTATTTACCCCTCCAGGAATGTATTTCTCTGCTTCTTTAAATAATTGCTCTGATTTAGTATACTTCATTACTTTATATCCTCCATAAATTTATATTTCAAATAAATCCTCAATAACTTTTATGTATTCTTCTCTCTGACCTTTATTTTTTACTTGTTTTAAATTCATGATAGGTTCTCTTATTACCCTTTTTAATGCTGAACCTAACATTTTTTCGATTATTTTCTTTTCCCTTTGGTTTAAATCGATTTTTCTATAAATACAATCTAAAGTGTCTTCCTTAATTTCAATACATTTACTATTTAATGATTGTATTGTAGGATCCATGAAAGTCAAGTCTAGCCATTCTACAAATTCGTCAATTTTTACACTTATAATTTCTTGTGCTTTTTGTGCTAACTCATTTCTTTTTATATCATTTTGATCGTGAATTTCTTTTAAATCATCAATATCGTATAATTCTACATAATCTAATTCATTTAATTTAGTATCTATATCTCTAGGCAATGCAATATCCATAATATATATTTTCTTATCTAATTTTGGCATTTCATCATATCTTATAACTAAATGAGGTGATGCTGTTGCACTAACGATAATATCTATGGATTTTTCCTCAATAACTTTATGTCTATCACTATATTCTATCGGAATTATATTTTTAAATTTACTTTGTATTGCCTTTGTTTTTTCAATATTTCTATTAGCTACATATATATTTTTTATCTTTTCTTCTTCTAAGTGGTTTAAAGTAAGTAAATTCATCTTACCTAATCCTACAATTAAAGCATTTTTACCTTCTAGAGAACCTATTTTCTCCTTAAGTAATTTTACACCTATATAACTAATTGAAAGTGGTTGTTGTGATATTTTTGTTATAGTTTTTATTTCTTTAGATGTTGTTATCGCATCTCTGAATAATTTATTAAATACTTTTTTTGTTGCACCCAATTTCATACAAAATTCATGGGCATCTCTTACTTGTCCAAGAATTTGGTCTTCCCCCAAAACAAGTGAGTCTAAACCTGCTGTAACTTCAAATAAATGCTGAATTGCTTCTAAATTTGTTTTCTTAAATAAATATTTATTTATATCTTTTACCCCAAAATACTGCTCATAAAAATCTGATAATTCATTAATTTTTATATCTATATTTTCTGCGTTTATATATATTTCACTTCTATTACAAGTAGATATAATTACTACTTCCTCAATCTCTTTATCTAACAGTATATTTATAACTTCAATTTTTTTCGTATCAGTAAATGATACGGCTTCCCTAACATTTATTGGAGCTAAATTATGATTTACCCCTACAACTCCTATGTTCATATTCTTCCTCCATATTTTCAGATTTTCCCTACTCAACACCTTTACCTATAGTTTTTATTTTATAACATATTATTATAAAAAAAAAGTAACATGTCCCAAAATAATAAAGTATTCTTACAAAATCGCTATTTTTATTTGTTTATTATCAAATCAAGTATATTAGTCTATATTAAATTAAATTAAATTTATAATTGTATTTATTTTGTACTTATTAAATCCCCTAATCTAAAAGTACTTCTTTCTATTTCATAGTCTTTATCTTGTAAAAATCGGTAAAAAAAATGAGCCTTACTAAATATAATTTATATTTATAATAGGCTCGAAAATTCAATTTAGGTTTTTAAAAAAAGATTTTATATTATCCTTTATATTGTTTAATTTCTCGAAAACAAAAAAAGATTACGTGGCTACGTCTTACTCTCCCAGGCGGTTGCCCACCAAGTACCATCAGCGCTCAGGAGCTTAACTTCTGTGTTCGGAATGGGAACAGGTGTATCCTCCTTGCTATAATAACCACATAATTTTATTTGGAGCTGGTGATAGGAGTCGAACCTACAACCTGCTGATTACAAGTCAGCTGCTCTGCCATTGAGCCACACCAGCATATTTATTTATTTAATACTTTCAAAATTGCTAACATTTAATGAATGAATTCATTTGGTCAAGTCCTCGATCTATTAGTATCAGTAAGCTAAATATATTACTACACTTACACCTCTGACCTATCAACCAGGTAGTCTTCCTGGGATCTTAACCTTGCGGTGGGAAATCTTATCTTGAAGTGGGCTTCGCGCTTAGATGCTTTCAGCGCTTATCCTTTCCGTACTTAGCTACCCAGCCATGCCCTTGGCAGAACAACTGGTACACCAGCGGTACGTCCATCCCGGTCCTCTCGTACTAAGGACAGGTCTCCTCAAATTTCCTACGCCTGCGACGGATAGGGACCGAACTGTCTCACGACGTTCTGAACCCAGCTCGCGTACCACTTTAATGGGCGAACAGCCCAACCCTTGGGACCTACTACAGCCCCAGGATGTGATGAGCCGACATCGAGGTGCCAAACCTCCCCGTCGATGTGGACTCTTGGGGGAGATCAGCCTGTTATCCCCAGGGTAGCTTTTATCCGTTGAGCGATGGCCCTTCCATGCGGAACCACCGGATCACTAAGTCCGACTTTCGTCCTTGCTCGACCTGTATGTCTTGCAATCAAGCTCTCTTTTGCCTTTACACTCTTCGTACGATTTCCGACCGTACTGAGAGAACCTTTGAGCGCCTCCGTTACTTTTTGGGAGGCGACCGCCCCAGTCAAACTGTCCACCTGACAGTGTCCCAAGACCAGATTCATGGCCTCTGGTTAGAATCCCAGTACTACAAGGGTGGTATCCCAAGGATGACTCCACACAGACTGACGTCCATGCTTCATAGTCTCCCACCTATCCTGTACATGTAGCACCGAGACTCAATGTCAAGCTACAGTAAAGCTCCATGGGGTCTTTCCGTCCTGTCGCAGGTAACCGGCATCTTCACCGGTATTACAATTTCACCGAGTCTGTTGTTGAGACAGTGCCCAAATCGTTACGCCTTTCGTGCGGGTCGGAACTTACCCGACAAGGAATTTCGCTACCTTAGGACCGTTATAGTTACGGCCGCCGTTTACTGGGGCTTAAGTTCACTGCTTCGATTGCTCTAACAGATCCCCTTAACCTTCCAGCACCGGGCAGGCGTCAGCTCCTATACATCGTCTTGCGACTTAGCAGAAACCTATGTTTTTGGTAAACAGTCGCTTGGGCCTATTCTCTGCGGCCTTCTTTCGAAGGCACCCCTTCTCCCTAAGTTACGGGGTCATTTTGCCGAGTTCCTTAACAACAGTTCTCTCGCTGGCCTTAGGATACTCTCCTCACCCACCTGTGTCGGTTTGCGGTACAGGCACCTTTAACCTCGATAGAGACTTTTCTCGACAGTGTGAAATCAGCTACTTCGCTACTTAATTTCGCTCCGCATCGTACCCCAGCATTATTCCGACGGATTTGCCTATCGGAACTGCCTCAATACTTGCCCGCACATAACCAACAGTGCGGTTAGCTTATCCTACTGTGTCATCCCATTTCTCAAACGGTTATTGGTGGTACAGGAATATCAACCTGTTGTCCATCACCTACGCCTTTCGGCCTCGGCTTAGGTCCTGACTAACCCAGGGCGGACGAACCTTCCCCTGGAAACCTTGGGTTTACGGCCTGTGGGATTCTCACCCACATCTCGCTACTCATGCCAACATTCTCACTTCTATACAGT